>NZ_SGSS01000019.1:0-70331 GCF_004209135.1 Acinetobacter sp. WCHAc060006
GCGTGAAATTAGCTATGCACGTAAACATAGATCAGCGCTTTCTTTGCTTGCTTTGGATGCAGATTATTTTAAAACCGTGAACGACCGTTATGGCCATGCGGCAGGCGATATGGCACTAAAGTTTATTGCTGAAACCTTACAAAAATTCAGCAAGGGCAGTGACTATGCTTTCCGTATAGGTGGCGAAGAATTTTTACTTTTACTGGTCGATAGCGACTTGAGCCGCGCCAAAATGGTCGCAGAAAATATTCGAATGTGTATTGAAGATACGACATTGCAAACATCTGTGGGGGAAGACTTTAACTTTACCGTGAGTATTGGTTGTACACAGTACGATGGTCATCCAGATTACCAGCGCTTTTTAGATGCGACTGATTTAGCGTTATATAGTGCGAAAAACCGTGGCCGTAACTGTGTATATGTGACAGAAGTACAGAAAATGGCTTAACCGTAAAATACATCAGTGCGCTTGTAGATGAAGCGCACTGTTTAACTTGCTTGAGTTGATTTAAGCTTCGACCACCACATAATATTTTTTAACTTTTTCAACTACTTCAAATGTCCCTTCAAACGCTGGAGGGATAATTCCAGCTTCGCCAGCACTGACTTCAATCACAATGTCTGAATGCTTATGATGCAGGCGGACACGACCTTCAAGCACTGTAAAAAATTCTTGTTTGTTGGCTGCAAAGACAATATTCCATGCACCGACTTCGCACTGCCAAATTCCACAGTCCATGTTGGGGTGCGCATAAGCACTGTAGGTATGACGCTCTGGGTTACCTTTAACCAGACGATCAGGTCGTGGATAATCAACTGCGCACGTACTATCGGTGAGTCCTTCACCTGCAAGCCAAATCTGTGGCATGGTCTTTTCCTCAAACAAAAACTAAATAATTAATAATGGCTGATAAAAAAGCCCCAACAAAAGTTGAGGCTTGATATACAACAGGAATTAGTAACTTTCAGGCACAGCACTTAAGAATTCGCGACGTTCTTCTTTGTTGGTTTTAAAGTCACCTACAAAAGAAACGGTACGTGTTGTTGATTCTTGCTTGCCTACACCTCGCATCATCATACACATGTGTGCAGAGTCAATCACAACCGCAACCCCGCGAGCGCCAGTTACTTCCGCAACCGCTTCAGCAATTTGCTGCGTGAGATTTTCTTGAATTTGTAAACGACGAGCAAACATTTCTGTAATACGGGCAAATTTAGATAAACCCAAAACATTGCCTTCAGGGAGATAGGCAATATGTACACGGCCATAAAATGGCAAAAGATGGTGTTCGCACAATGAATAGAATTCAATGTTTTTAACTAAAACCATTTCACGGTTATCTGAAGGAAAAACCGCATTGTTGGTCACTTCCTCTAAAGTTTGGTTATAACCAGACGTTAGATAAGAAAAAGCTTTAGCAGCACGCATCGGCGTATCTTTAAGACCTGGGCGATTCAGATCTTCACCAACGGCAGTAAGAATGTTAGCGTAGGATTGCTGCATAGACATAGATGTGTTCACTTACACAGAGAGATTGAACAAGGAGCGCATTGTAGCAGAAAACCATTACAATGCCCGCTTTTAAGGAGAAATCCGATTACTGTTTAAACTTTGGGTTCTTTTCTGCACGTTTTAACAAGACTAATACCGCACCAGTCCCACCTTGTTTTTCAGGTGCACTGACAAATGCCAAAACATCGCGGTGCTGACGTAGCCAACTATTGACGTGGGTTTTCAAGATAGCTTCAGGGCCTTTACCATGCACAATTTTGAGTACATTTTCATTGTTGTCTTTGGCCATTTGAATAATCTGCAAAACGGCACTTCGCGCTTCTTCAATGGTACAGCCGTGCAAATCTACCGCTTCAAACCAGCGTAAATTACCTGCTTTTAAATCTTCAAATACACGATGTTGCAAAGTTGCAATGCGGTAGCTTAAGTTGGCTTGGCTGGCAACTGGATTTAACATGGCCTGTGTGTCGGAAAGCAATGTTTCATCCGTTTCTAGGGGGCCAGTCGCAGAGGCACGTTTAGCAAGAATTTGTGCATCTGGTTTTTTCTTCGTGCTCTTTGTTGTTTTTGCAACATTGCTAGCGGCCATTTTTTGCACGCCTTGCATTTGCTTGCGAAAAAAATCTAAGTCTTCTTGCTGTTCCTGTTCTGGCGTTTTTTCAATAGGTGCAATGGGTTCGGGCGCAGGCGCCGGCTTATTGATTTGCTTTTTAAAAGCATTCAGTAAGTTATATTGTTCTTTAGACAGCGAAGAATCGTGTTTGCTCATAATGGAAAAAACAAGGGAGGAGGCTAAGACAGAGCTAAATTATAGTCCCAATTGTGAAAAATGAGAAATATATTACATTTGCGCTTTATATTTTAAATCTGAGTCAGAAGAGTAGTTTACGACCATTTATAGCCAACGCATGTAAAGCTATGCCGTGATACTTGATGTATTCAATATTCAATCTAAGTAAACACACCAACATCTTATTACCAAACTACAGATTTAATATTCGTTGTGCTGTTTCATAGCCATTGATATAGGCACCATGGACTGTGCCTGCATATTTGAGACTACAGTGTTCCCCAGCAAAAAACACTTTTCCATCAATGTGATTTTCAAATACTTGCGTTAATTTTTGGTTGTGATGAAGTGCAGGGAAACTAAAAGAGCCATAGCTGTTCGGATCAGATCCCCAGCGTGTGATAATCAAGTCTTTAGGTTGGCCAATCGTGGTCTTAAATGTGTCCTGCAAACTTTGCTTAATCATATCCCAGGCCGCATTATCATTCGCACGATCCATAAAAACAGATGCTGACCCGCCAAATAACATTAGATAGGTTGGCTTTTGATAGATGTGTGTCAAATCTAAAAGATTAAATAATTTATTATTGCTCCAATACAGCGTACTGGAATTCATCTCTAATGAAGAAGAATGAAGTGGAAGAACATGTCTAATTGAAAAAACACTTTATTAAATGAACCAAATCCCATGTTATTGATGGCATGACGATAGCTATCTGCTAAGGGTGGGCTAAATTGAAGATGTCCATGTTTTAATACACCTAAAGGTACGGCCACCACAATTTGTGAAGCTTGAAAGATTTGATGGTGTTGATCTTCTATTTCGACATAACCAGATTTAAGCGAAATTTTTTGAACCTTAACGTTGAGCTTAATATCAAGATCTTGTGCAAGATGATGAATCACTTGTGTATAGCCTTCAGGAAAAATGACTTCATCTCCCTCAAAATAGCCTTCATAATTTTGATATTGGCTAGAGAGTTGTTCTAAATCTGTGGCATAAGGATCATTCGCGACATATTGAAAAAAACTAAGCAAAAGCATTTTTAAGTCTTGTGCTGAAAATGCATGATTCTGATCATCAAGTGAATTTAAGATGTTTTGCACAGCCAGCAAAGCTGATTCATGCTCACTTTCTAATAATAAAGATTGTATTTTTTCAATATAATTCTCAAAAACTTGAACTTCATATTTAGTAAATAATTGACCGTTAGCGTGAAAATATTGTGGTTGGTCGTAGTTGAATACTTGAGTTTTAATCTTAAATTTTTGGCTCAATGTCCAGATGGGGTTGTTTTGAATACCATGAATCCATGAAGCGCCTAAATCAAAAATATCATCATTCATTTTGTTAGAGTCGATTCGCCCACCAATTCGATCGCGTGATTCCAAAATAATGACGCTTTTGCCAGCATCTTGCAGTTGTTTAGCACAACTAATTCCTGCAATACCTGCACCGATAATATAAATAGGCAGACCACAGTTATTATTATTCATATAGCGTTTGAATCGAAAATTGAGTTTATAAATTGATTTTATAAAAAGAATGAAAAAGGTCGATCTTTGGCAACATCACTACTATGTAAATTTACCTAAAATTACAAGGGTTTATTGCGCTAAAGTAGAGATCTTCTTTTAATTATATGCACTGCGCAGAGGGCACAGAAAGAAGTATCGCATCTAGCGAAATCGTTTAGGGGTGAATGTGTTCACCCCTAAACCAAAGAATTTATTGTGACTGTGGTACGCCAAATAATTCAGCAAAAGCCTGATCAGGACGAGGCTGTTTCATAAAGCTTTCACCCACTAAGAATGCGTGAATATCATTTTCTTGCATCATTGCTACATCGGCAGGTGTAGCGATACCGCTTTCAGTCACTAACAGGCGAGAAGGTTCAAGCAACTTTTTCAAACGTAGTGATGTATTCAAATCTACATCAAAGGTTTTTAAGTTGCGGTTATTCACACCTAATAGGCAACGATCATCTAAACGGAGCGCACGTTCCAGTTCGTCTTCATCATGCACTTCAACCAGCACATCTAAATTATGCTCAAACGCAGTTTTAGACATTTCTTCCAGTTGTTGATTAGACAAGCATGCCACAATCAGCAAAATACAGTCTGCATGCAAAGCACGAGCTTCAATCACGCCGTATGGATCAATCAAAAAATCTTTGCGTAGCGCAGGTAAGTCACAATGTGTGCGGGCAATCTGAATATTTTCGTCTGCACCTTGGAAAAAATCCACATCGGTTAAAACAGATAAACAGGCAGCGCCAGCTTCTTGATATTGCTGTGCAATTTCTGCAGGGTTAAAGTTTTCACGAATTACGCCCTTAGAAGGGGACGCCTTTTTAATTTCAGCAATTACGCCCGGACGTTTGCTTAACAACGATTTTGCAAAACCACGTACAGGCGTTGCCGCTTGCGCGAGTTCTTCAACATCTTTATAACTTTTCTGTTTTAAGCGAACAGCAAATTCTTCCTGCTTACGGTCAACAATTTTACCTAAGATGGTATTTGCGATATCAACCATGATGTTTTTCCTTAATCCTTAGGCTTCGTATTGTTTCAGTGTTTTTGTAAATTCAGACAGCACGTCCATTTTTTCAAGTGCTTGACCGCCATAGATAATGTCATGTGCCAGCGCAACACCCAGTTTATAGCTTGGTGTTAGGCCAGATACATAGATACCCGCACCAGCATTGAGTGCAATCATATTGGCTGCTTTATCACCTTTGGCGCTTTTTTTCTTGCCTAAAGCATCTTTAATCAGCGCTAAGCTTTCTGCTGAACTTTCTACAGATAAACCTGTTAATGTTTGCGATTCAATATCTACATCTTCAGGTTGAATTTGCCATTCAGTCACTTCACCATTTTTTAATTCTGCAACATAAGTGCTTGATGCGAGGCTAATTTCATCTAGGCCGTCTTTTGAGTGCACCACCATCACGTGTTCAGCACCAAGTTGCTTCAATACCTCTGCAATTGGGCGACAAAGTTCAGGTGAAAATACTCCAATGACAAAACGTTTTACGCCAGCCGGATTCGTAAGCGGGCCGAGTAAATTAAATATGCTACGGAAGCCCAATTCTTTACGTGGACCTGCAGCATATTTCATAGCTTTGTGATGGTTTGGTGCAAATAAGAAGCCAACCCCAAGTTCGCGGATGCAACGTTCTGTCTGTTGCATACTAAGATCTAAATTAATCCCAGCTTTTTCAAGCAAATCTGAAGAACCCGAAGACGATGACACACCGCGACCGCCATGCTTAGCAATTGTCGCACCTGAAGCAGCGATAACAAATGAAGACGCAGTAGACACGTTAAACAAGTTTTGACCATCACCACCTGTGCCGACAATATCGACTAAATTAGGCAAGTCGCTCACATCAATTTTAATGGCAAGTTCACGCATCACACGTGCAGCTGCTGTAATTTCATCGATACTTTCACCCTTTAAGCGTAAGCCCATCATAAACGCGCCAATTTGTGCATCAGAGGCTTCGCCATTCATAATGGTACGCATGACTGCTTCCATTTGTGGCTGAGTGAGTTCGATGTTTTTTGTAATATTATTTAAAGCTTGTTGAATATTCATTTGGATATCACTTATGCGTAAATTTCTAAAAAGTTTTTGAAAATTTGGTGGCCATGTTCACTCAGAATGGACTCAGGGTGGAATTGCACGCCTTCAACGGGCAATGTCTTATGTTTTACACCCATGATTTCTTCCATAGAACCATCAATTTCATTGGTCCAGCAAGTCACTTCTAAACACTCCGGTAGCGTTGCTTGGTCAATCACTAATGAGTGATAGCGCGTTGCTGAAAAGGGAGACGGAAGATTGCTGAAAATACCTTTGTCACTGTGATACATATCTGACAAGCGACCATGCATGACTTTCTTTGCGCGAATAATATCGCCGCCAAAAGCTTGCCCTATGGCTTGGTGGCCTAAGCACACACCGAGCAATGGAATTTTGCCTGCAAAATATTGAATAGCAGGAATGGAGATGCCTGCTTCACTTGGTGAACAAGGGCCAGGGCCAATGACCAAATACTTCGGTTGCCATCGTTCAATATCTTCCAAAGTCACGGCATCATTACGGACTACTTTTACTTCCTGGTTTAACTCGCCAAAATATTGCACGATGTTATAGGTAAAAGAGTCATAGTTGTCGATCATGAGAAGCATTTTAGATGTAACCTTTTGAAATTTATCTAAGTTATTCCTTTACATGCCTGAGTAATCATCGTAATGAGTGACTCAGTATATAAGCCCACTGAATAATAAACATTACAAACAGAGGCTATTGGCTAATATAGCATTTATTGCACGCTTTTTTGGGTTTTTATCAAGGTTTTGAATACGCTATTTTTACAGGTTGAAATTGGTTTTAAATGAAGAATAGATATTTGATTTATATATTCATTGTAGATTCATAAAAAAGAGAGGGATCATTTAGTTGATATTTAGAGTGATTAAATTCGCCTCATAAAATCTGATATTTGATTCAAAGAATCAATCATTAAAATAAAATAAGTTTAAATCAATGAAATAATTAAAAAACTTTTAAAAAATAATGATTTAGAAATTAGATGTTTAAAAATGTAGTAATAATGTCTATCAAATTGATTTCATAGGTAAATTTTATCATTTTTTGTGTGTTTTTTTTCGCCATAGTGCTGTGCTATTTTAAGGGCGTAAGAATAATTTAAAGATGAACACAATGATAATAGATGAATTATCAAATAAAAAAATACTATTACTTCAGGGGCCTATAGGTTACTTTTTTCGTAATTTAGCTAGGGATTTAAAAGACGTTAATGCAAGTGTTTATAAAGTAAATTTTAACGGTGGGGATGAATTTTTCTTTAAAAATGGATGGAATTTCAATGGGGAAATGTATGAATTTTCATCATATATTCAGCAGTTAGTAAAGCAGTATGACATCGACAGCATTATGTTGTTTGGGGATTGTCGGCCTATACATCGTTTGGCACGTGCAGCGTTGTCAGAATTTGAGTTGGAATGGTATGTATTTGAAGAGGGCTATTTGAGGCCGAATCACATCACCTGTGAAAAAGGTGGGGTGAATGGTTTTTCAAGTGTACCTAAGCGATTTCAACAATATCTCCAGCATCATCAAGAAGATCACATTATTGCAGATGATGTTGTGGAATTAGGGCGTACATTTTGGTATGCCGCATTTTGGGCAGCCATTTATTACATTATGGCGAGTTTAAAGTCCAAGCAATATCCGTTTTACCAGCACCATCGGCCACTGACAATTGCCGAATTTTGGCCTTGGTTAAAAGGTGGGATTCGTAAATATCAATTTAAATTAAAAGAAAGGCGTATTGAGAAATATTTATTAAATTTCAAAAAGAAAGATTATTTTTTAGTGCCTTTGCAAACCCATAACGATGCACAAATTGAATTTCATTCTAATTACAGTGGAATTGAAGAATTTATTGAAGAAGTGATGTATTCATTTGCCCATCATGCACCTCAAGATACGCTTTTAGTGCTAAAGCAGCATCCATTTGATCGTGGATACCGTGAATATACGCAACTTATACAGCAACTGGCATTGCAGTTAAACATCAGTTCTCGGGTTTTATATATTCATGATCAGTATTTGCCTGATTTACTTGAAAATGCACGTGGCGTGGTCGTGATTAACAGTACTGTAGGAATGTCTGCAGTAGAATCTTTGGTTCCTGTGAAAGTCTGTGGGCGTGCGGTATACGACATCGAGCCCATGACCATGCAATGCCATATAGATAGGTTTTGGCAACAAGCTTTGGCATGGAATGTGGATGAAAAAGTTGTACAGAAATATCTGTATTTTTTACAACACACCACGCAGTTTAACGGTAGTTTTTACAAAAAAATGAGTGGATGTCAAAACCAAACAGGCGTGGTTTGGTCAAAAGTTAAAGTAGAAATATACAATAAAAATCGTTCAACAAATCCATTGTTGAATGTGAAATAATTGAATTAATAGGAAAATAAAAATGTTATTAAAACCCGTCATACTCTCAGGAGGTTCAGGCAGCCGTTTATGGCCTTTATCTAGAGAAAAAAACCCTAAACAATTACTGAAGTTATTTAACGAAAAGACCTTATTACAAAATACCGTGGGCCGTATTTCGGGTTTGGAACAATATTTTGCGCAAATCTCCACACCACTCATTGTAGGGAATGTGGACTATCGTTTTATTGTAGAAAATCAATTAAAAAGTATGCAATCTATTGCACATTGTATTTTAGAGCCTGTTTCGAGGAATACAGCGCCAGCGCTTACCGTCGCGGCGTTTAAGTCAATTGAAAATGGCCTAGATCCTGTGCTGTTAGTGATGCCAGCAGATCACGCAATTTCCAATATTGAGGCATTTGAAAAGGCTGTGCATATTGCAGCAAAAAAAGCTGATGAAGGTGCAGTTGTTTGTTTTGGTATAACACCACATGCAGCAGATATTGGTTTTGGTTATATTAAAACACAAAAAAATGATCAAACTGGTATTCACCAACTTGAGAGGTTTGTAGAAAAACCATCTTTAGAAATTGCCAAACAATATGTGGCTTCTGGCGAATATTATTGGAACAGTGGTTTATTTGTATTAAAAGCAAGTGTATGGCTTTCACTTATCAAACAAGCCAATCTTGCAATTTACACCGCCTGCGAACAAGCATTTCAACTCTCTACAAAAGTAGATGCATTTACGATTTTAGATAAACCAAGTTTTGAAAAATCAGAAGATGATTCGATTGACTATGCCGTGATGGAAAAATTAGGGCAAGGGGCTTTTTCACATGTACCAAGTTATGTTGTGCCATTTGATGTAGATTGGTCGGATGTGGGGGGGTGGGCTGCGGTATGGGAAATTAGCCAGCAGAATGAACAAGGAAATGTGCTCAAAGGTGTCGACCCAACGCTTGTGCATGCGTCCAAAAATAATTTGGTCTACTCTTCGAATAAGCGTGTGGTTTCTCTTTTAGGTGCAGAAAATTTAATTGTGGTAGACACAGATGATGCGCTATTTATTGCTGACCGTGAGAACCTAAATGAAATGCGCGCACTGGTGAAAAAAATAAAAGATCACTATCCAGCGCTCATGGAAAATGGTCGCAAAGTTGATCGCCCATGGGGAACCTATGATTCAATTGATAAAGAACAAAACTTTCAAGTGAAACGAATCGTGGTTAATCCTGGTGAAAAACTCAGTCTACAAATGCATTATCACCGTGCGGAACATTGGATTGTGGTACGTGGAACTGGACGAGTCACTTGCGGTGAAAATGTATTTTTATTAACGGAAAATGAGTCGACTTATATTCCAATGGGAGAGGTTCATCGTCTTGAAAACCCAGGAAAGGTTCCATTAGAAATAATTGAAGTGCAATCAGGACATTATCTTGGTGAAGATGATATTGTGCGCATAGAAGATAATTATGGTCGTTGTGGTTAAGCACAGCTAAAACAATAGATTTGCGGCGAGAGGACCTTACCGCAAATGGTGATAAAAATTTAAATTTTTAAAATTAGAGTAATGCTAGCGCATGTTGAAACAGAAACGTTTATCGTGGTCATTTGTACTGATTGTGATTATTCCCTCAGTATTTTCAATTATATATTTTGGTCTTATCGCATCAGACCGCTACGTATCTTCTTCAAGTTATGTCATACGCAGTCCACAAAAAACCGCCTCCGCAGGAGGCTTATCCGCTTTTTTACAAAGCTCAGGCTTTGCCCGTTCTACGGACGATGCCTATGTAGTCAATGATTTTATGATGTCGCGTGATGCGGTTGCCAAACTGCAGAAAGAGCTTGATCTGAAAAAAATCTATACCCATGCTCATATCGATTTTTTAAGCAAATTTGATGGTATGGGTTTAGATAATACGATGGAAAATCTTTATAAGTATTATCAAGATCGTGTGAAAGTCACGATGGAGTCCACGTCTTCGATTTCTACACTTGAAGTCCGCGCATATTCAGCAGAAGAGGCATATAAGATAAACAATAAGCTGCTCAATATGGCGGAAGATCTGGTTAATGGCTTAAATGCGCGTGGCCGTCAGGATTTAATCCGTACATCGGCTACAGAGGTGGTGGTTGCTCAAAAACGTGTAGAAGCTATTTCAGCAGAGCTGGTGAAATTTAGAAGCAAAAATCAAATTTTTGATTTGGAGAAACAAGCTACTATTGATTTGCAGCTAGTTTCTAAATTGCAGGATCAGCTGATTTTGGTGCAAACCCAAATTGCGCAAGTGCAGCTGGTGACACCAGAAAACCCGCAAATTTCAATTTTAAAAGAACGTGAAAAAAATCTGGAAAATCAGATTTCCAAAATCAAGGGTCAAATGCTCGGCAATGGCAACAGTTCATATAACAATAAATCGATTGAATATGAGCGCCTCATGGTGGCCAAAGAAGTGGCGGTGAAACAGCTTGCTGGTGCTATGGCGACATTGGAGCAAAATAAAAATGAAGCTGAGCGCAAACAGCTGTACTTGGAACGGATCGCACAGCCGAATATGGCGGATGCAGCCATTGAGCCAAAGCGCTTTAAAAATATTATTTCCACGATTTTGATCTCATTAATTTTATGGGGAATCTATAGTTTACTGGCAGCAGGTGTAAGAGAGCATCAAGGTTAAAATGAATAGTTCTTTTGTCAAAAGCTTAAAAATACAGATTCGGGTGATAGGCGCATTGCTACTTCGAGAGGTGCTGACCCGCTATGGACGTCATAATCTTGGCTTTTTATGGCTGTTTATTGAACCGTTACTATTTACGATCGGCATTGTGATTTTATGGTCTTATACAAAGTTGCATACTGGAAGCATTTCGATAATAGCTTTTTCCATTATTGGCTATTCTTACATTCTCATGTGGCGAAATATCAGCAATCGTTTAGCAGGATCTGTTGAGCCAAACTTATCGCTTATGTATCACCGTAATGTCCGTATTGTTGACGTGTATTGGTCTAGGTTGATATTGGAAATTGCGGGTATTACGATTTCATTTATTCTGCTGATGACAATATTTATCGTGCTGGGCTTTATAGATATGCCAGACAATATTTTTCTGATGCTTTGTGCGTGGCTTCTTTTGGCATTATTTACAGCGGGCCTAGGGTTTGTGGTGGGTGTGATGTCTGAAATATCGGAAGTTTTTGATCGGATTTGGCATACATTCACTTATCTGTTTTTACCCTTTTCAGGTGCATTCTATTTTGTAGATACCTTGCCGACATATTTACAGAAATACATCCTATATGTGCCCCCAGTTCATGCGATTGAAATGTTGCGTCATGGTTATTATGGGCATCTTGTACAGACCCATGAAGAACCGCTGTATTTATTTGTTGTTTCTATAAGTATGATTCTTGTTGGATTGATGGGGATATCTTGGCTGAATAAAAAGGTAATTCCTGAATGATAAAACTGGAAAATGTGTCGAAGCAATACCATATTCATTCTGGCTGGAGAACAGTGCTGGATGATATTAATTTTGAAATGAAAGGAAATGATAAAGTTGGTTTTCTTGGGCGTAATGGTGCAGGTAAATCGACTTTAATCCGTTTGATCAGCGGTGTAGAACAACCTTCAAAAGGAACAGTTTCGCGTGGTGTTTCTGTTTCATGGCCGTTGGCTTTTGGCGGTGCTTTTCAAGGTTCGCTGACAGGTATGGATAACCTGAGATTTATTGCCCGCATTTATGATGTGGATATTCAGTATGTACGTGACTTTGTCCAAGATTTCGCTGAATTAGGAAGCTATTTATACGAGCCAGTTAAAAGCTATTCACAGGGTATGCGGGCACGTTTTGCATTCGCGCTGTCTATGGCAATTGAGTTTGACTGTTTTTTGATAGATGAAGTGATCTCAGTTGGCGATGCGCGTTTTCACCGCAAATGTGAAGAGGAGCTTTTTGAAAGAAGAAAAGATAGGGGTATTATTCTTGTTTCACATGAAGTTCATAATATTCGTGAACGTTGCAATTCAGTTTGCGTACTTCATCAAGGAAAAATGAAGCACTTTGATAATATTGATGAAGGGTATGATTTTTATAATTCCTTGATTTAGGGATACAATTTTTATAATTCGTTAATATTAGCTGAAATTTAGGTTTCATTAGAGTTTGATATTAAAAAAGCCAGATCATAATCTGGCTTTTTTTAATTCTAGATTCTTTGCAGTCTGATTTCACTGATTTTCAGTTTATTGTCCTCATTTACATCTATGAAAAATTCAGCATTTTGAATGTCATTTTCTAGATTAAATATTTTTTTTGAGATGATTGAATTAGTGGATTTTTGAATTGGTAAGTCATTAAAGTTTACTGCAATTTGTTTTGAATTAAATTCATCATAATAGCCAATTGAAAAATTTATCATTTGATTTTGAGGTGAAGTGCCTAAAATCTCAATTGTGTATTTTCCTAAGTCTAAATTGACTAGACCGCAAGTCAAAAGATTTCCTTTTTTATTCTGAGTATAAATTCCGCTCTCATTTTTTAGACCAATTTCAGATTTGAAATAATTGTGAGCAGTGTTTAGAAGTATAAAAGGAAGATCACTAGTTTTCTTGATTTCGAAGCAACTTACATATAAGTCATTTTTTTCAGATGATTCTATATAGATTTCAGCTCTATCAATTGATTCATTTAAGCTCACTGGTATATTGCAGATAATTTCAGGAATATCATAAATTCCTTTGCTTAAAGAGAGGGTTAAGAATCTTTTCTCGAATAGTACTTTGATTTCACCATGTAAATGAGTAACAATTTTAAGATTAATTTCTTGTTCAATATAGGATTTACCATATATTTTAAGATCATAGCTGCCACTTTCTAAAGGGAAATAGCCCCCCCAAACAAGTAAACCTTTTTCAAATTTAGATTTAATTCGATCACTTGAGTAAATACCGCTGGTACTATTAAATTTATTTGAACAAACTGGTAATAGCCAAAGTTTATCGTCACGATGCCATGTTTCGGAATTGTGGCCTTTTGTTATGGCATTCATCAGTTGTTTAGCCGATTCTCCCCAGTTTTGTGATGTAAAATTATTGCCTAATTGCTGTTTATGATATTTCAAAATAATATTTTTCAAATCTTCTGCATCATTAAAATATAAGCAGGAATTTTTAGTTACTTCTCGAAACACAGGGATGTTTCTAGCGATAACGGGTGTATTGTGCTGTAATGATTCAATCAGGGGTAGTCCAAAGCCTTCACCTAATGAAGCAGCAATGAGTGCGGTTGAATTTTTATATAAATATGCTAAATCGGCATCTGATATTTTTGAAGGCCAGAATAAGAGTTTATCTTTATATTGACTTGAATTAATTACTTCAATGACTAAATCATTGTTCCAGCCACGAGCACCAACGATGACTAAAGAACCTTGGTAACCGGAATCCCAGAGATCAGACATTGCTTCAATAACTTCTAAGTGTCCTTTACGGGGTTCGACGCTGCCGACCATTAAAAAAACAGGATTTGAAAAATTTATTTTTTGGAGTTCGATATTTAAATTTTTATCTAAATTTATGTGTTTTTCATTTTTAAAATTACCGCCAAGATGAAACCATCCTATTTTTAAATTCGTATTAATGTTCTCTACGGCATTAAGATAATATTTTGAATGTTCCATTACAGATTGTGAAACACATACTAAATGGTCGGCTTTAGCGATCGCCTTAAACCAGCCAAAATGTACAACTGCTGAATTTGGGCTAAAAAAGCTATCACCAAAATCAAAAGGCAAAAGATCATGAATAACAAAAACTGTTTTACATCCTTGTGATCTGAGTTTTTCGTATGCACCTTCTTTTGTATGTGCATTATGGTCAAGATCGATACTAATAAAAATATCTCCAATTCTAATATCATTAATATCAATTGATGAGTATTTTTTATTAATTTTAATGGTTTTTGGTGGATTATCTATGGCTTCAAGAATGTCGCTATGATGAGAAATTTTAATTGGTATAATTTCAAATTGATCGCTGTAGCTTTCGATTAAAGAATTGTAGATTTCATTTGTTACTCTTTGAATTCCTGTAATAAAATCTACAGTTATTAATTGTGAAATATCATATAGAATTCTAGGTTTTCTATTTTCTCGAAAATTTTTAATTATTTTTAAAGCTATTTGTTCTTTTTTCGTATTACTCAGATCGTCATTAATAGTAATTTTTTTAATAGCGTTGACACTTGAATTTATTAAATAAGAAGTATCAGCAGTAACTCTCTCGTTAGTACTACCAAAAGATTCCATGGAATCTAAAATTAATTTTGCACTTTTTTCCCATGTAAAAGTTTTTGAATGACTTTCACAATATTGCGAAATTTCATTCCTTAACTTTGGATTTTCTATTAAATTTTCTAATAATTTCTTTATTTCTAAAGCATTGTAGGGGTCGAAAGTTAAATCTTTTCTTCCAATTACCTCTGGGAGGCTGGTTGTGTTCGATGTAATAACAGCTGCACCACATGCCATTGCCTCAAGAGCGGGAAGCCCAAAGCCTTCATGAAATGATGGGAAAACAAATAAGTAGCAGACGCTGTATAAATCAATAAGCTGTTTGTCTGTAATATATTTTAGAAAAATATAATCCTCATTGTTTAATCCGCATCTGTATGCATAGTTCTTAAACTTATTCAAATGTTCATCATTTAATATCCCAGCAATGATTAATTTACTATTCTGTTTTGCTGTTTTAGATAAAAGTGAGTAAGCTTTAATTAATTTTAAATGGTTTTTCCTTTCGTCACTTGCGCCAAAATAGAAAATAAGTTTTTTATCTTTTAGTTTACAATCCAGCATCTTTTCTATTTTTTCAAAAGATGGCATGCTATTTTTGAAATTTTTTTCAATACCCTCAGATGTTATTATAATTTTTTCTTTAGAAATTCCTAAGTAAGTTTTGAGTTCATTTGAACATGAATTTGATACTGCAGCGTATAAATCTGCTTCTTTAAACTCTGATATTTGCTCTAAATAATATTTTTTAAAATCAGGATTCGGATCGAGATATATTTTTGGCTGTATTAATGGGATTAAATCATGAGATGTCGCGATTACTTTATATCTTCGAGTCTTTGGAATTGATAAAACGGTATCATCATGATAGCCTTCGAAATAAGTTGTTAAGAAAACAAAGTCAGGATCAATTTTTTCAATAAATTTTTCGCGTAAGATGACTGAGATATTTTTATTAATTTTATTATTTGCATTGCTGCCTGAACAGGGCCCTATACCATACCATATATGAATGTTTGAAATTGGTACAAAGTCAGAATAATGGTTTATTAGTTGTCGTAAATTGTCATTAAATTGGCCATTGAATAATAAATGGCAGTCGTGCTGGGTTACAGCTTCTTTTAAAAATCCAGTAACCATTCCTGTAGTATAGCGACCTATTCCACGGTTACGACTTAGGTTTTGACACCCTTGCATGTCTATAACAATACGCATATTTAAAACTCAAAATTATAATTGTTTGATGATTTCATTGAATAACTTTTGTTCTTTATCATTCAATGTTGCAGTAGCGAGTGGTAATGATTTGATATTCTTATTTCTCACAAGTTTTAATTTTTCAAAACTTATACTGTGAGTTGATAAAAAATGTTCTCGCTTAGGTATATCGTTTGATTCGAGTTTAAATTGCAGCTCGGTTAAACGATTCATCAAGATCCGCTGATTTTTTGGCATAGAAGTTGAAAACAAGCGGACGACGGGCAAATAACCAGAAATGCTCAAAGCTTTGAGACGCTGAACATCGAGGCGAATGAGCGTGAGATCTTTTTGATTAAAATGCAATTTAGTTTCAGCTGATTTCAGCATCTGCTCAATGATTGTTAGACGGTCAATACCTTGTTCTAAACGACCCAAATAATATTTTAATCCTTCAGGGTCAGGCTCTCGATTGAGAAAACAGCGGTACAGAATAGTCACGAATGGCGTACCCCAATATTGGAGCATTTTCGGTATATTTATCAGAGTTGTCATTGTTGTTTGGCTTTATATTTGGGTTAATTGAGTTTTTTTTATTCTATATTTGGCACTTTAGTTTGTATATAGAATATAGGCTTTTGCTCGAGAGTAGTTGTGTAATTATTTCGATGAATAACAGTAATTTAATCAAAAAAAATTAAAATAAGTCTTAGTGTTAAAAGTTGTGTAATTGTGTATATTAAATCACTTGTTATTAACAATAAGTGAATAATAAAGAAAATATTCAATAAATTTAAAAGGTGTCAATTGGATACATACATTCGGGTTCTAAAAAACTATGCTAAGAATAGGCCTCTAATCTTTTTACGCGATATAGTTGGGCTCGTTGTTGGTGAAAAATCATTTGAAAAAAATCATTTGCTTAGCGATATAGAGCTGAACAAATGGGGACTACATAAAAAGCGGGTCGCGCTGGTTCATCGCTTGGCACATCTCAGACGGAAGAAACTTGAAAAACACATTAATGCCGAAGATGCAGCGTTTTTTTATACACATGGATATATTGTTAAAGAAAATTTTTTAACTAAGGCTGAGTTTAACGCACTTCAATCAGAAATAGCGGCGCACAGTTTTGATACTCGTGAAATGCTTCAAGGCAATACGGTCACGCGACGGATGTCACTTGATGCACAGCAACTCCAGCAAACACAAAAAATAGCAGGATTTTTACAAAAAACAGAGTGGAATAACCTCATTAATTTTGTTGCCAGTTTTAAAGTACAACCAATGAATTATATCCAAGTGATATTTTCTAAAATTAATCAAGAACAGCCAGATCCACAGACCAATTTTCACAGTGATACTTTTTATTCGAGTGCTAAAGCATGGCTATTTTTAACGGATGTAGATGAAAGCACTGGCCCGTTTATGTATGTGCCTGGCTCGCACCGCGCAGATGAAAAAAGGTTAGCTTGGGAGCAACATAAAGCGACTCAAATATGTACACAACAACATACTGATGTTTTGTCACAACGAGGCTCATTTCGAATTAGTCCACAAGAATTGCAAGATTTTGGCTTTGCTACACCCATTAAATTTAATGTAAAAGCCAATACGCTTTTAATTGCTGATACTTTTGGTTTTCATGCGCGTGGTGAAAGTGAACAGTCTGCCATACGGGCCGAAATTTGGGCTTATGCAAGGCGTAACCCTATGATCCCTTTTATATTTGGGCATTATTTAGCTTTACCTTGGATAAAGGACAGAGCTGTCGGTTTGTACTGGCATGCACTTGATATTTTAGAAGCTCAAAAAATTAAGCGTAGTCCGTGGCGTAAAGTAGGCAAATTAAAGGTGTTGGATCCCGCTCAAATCACCACTGTAGAAAAGCAAAACAAAACTCACGATTAGGTACGCATAAATGCTAAAAATTACATTGCGAGCGTCTTAAAATTATTGCTAATATTTTTAAGCTGAACAAAAAAAGAATAGATTTTCATCAAACCCAGTCATCCAATGAAAATGTGTTCGAATAAGATGATAGGTAAAGGATAAGAAAAGTAATATGTTGAAAATAACAGCGGTTTTTCTTGGATTAAGTGCATCGGTTATATTGTCTGCCTGCTCAAATTCAACAAGTTTTATCCCGTCTTCTGGACCATCTAGTTCCAAGTTAATGTCGAATGAGACGCTAAATAACAGTGTTCATGTGATTGATATTAACTCAGAGAACTACCTATTTTATTCTCAGGCTACACCAAGTTCGATGACTCAGGCTTTTGTACAACGTGCTAAACCTCAACTTCGATTAGGTGCTGGGGATATTGTTCAAATTTCAATTTGGGAAGCACCGCCTGCAGTTTTATTTGGTACAACATCAGCCGATAGTTTAGGTATATCAGGTGGTGTGCTAAATATGCCTGAGCAAATGATTACAGATCAGGGTTATATCACAGTACCTTTTGTGGGAAATGTCAAAGCATCAGGCCGGACTTTAGATCAAATTCAACAGACTATTCGCCAAGGCCTATCGAAAATTGCGAACAAGCCCCAGGTCATGGCACGCTTAAGCCAAAACAACACGAATACTGTAACCTTAATCGCAGATCGTAAATCGGTAAGTATTCCTTTAACTGCAAAGGGTGAGCGTTTAATTGATGTCATTCCAAGTGTGACGGACATTCGCCTATTGAAATCTACAAGTTTTGTCATCGAGCGCGCTCAGCAACATTTTAGTATTCGAGCGGATGATTTAACTCGTAATAGCATGGAA
This sequence comes from Acinetobacter sp. WCHAc060006, assembly GCF_004209135.1. Classification (NCBI taxonomy): domain Bacteria; kingdom Pseudomonadati; phylum Pseudomonadota; class Gammaproteobacteria; order Moraxellales; family Moraxellaceae; genus Acinetobacter; species Acinetobacter sp. WCHAc060006. The sequence continues at coordinate 18,558 of NZ_SGSS01000019.1, forward strand.
AATATTTATCTGTATCCTGGCGATACAGTTCGTGTGATGCAAGATCAGTATGAAGTGACGGTATTGGGTGCAACCAATAGTAATACCATACTCAATTATGGAGACAATGGGCTCAGTATTTCCGATGTAATTGCTAAAACTTCAGGTTTGAATGATTTTAGAGCCAATCCTAAAGGTGTATTTGTATTTCGAAAGGCAGAATTTAGTCAATCGAAATTGCCTACAGGTGAAGCAGCACCCGAAGTACTACGCTTTGACTTAACCTCGGCGGAAGGTTTGTTACTTGCACAAAAATTCCAGCTAAAAAATAAAGATATGTTGTACGTGTCGAATGCAAGTGGTTCTGAGCTACAAAAGTTCTTAAGTATTATTGGTTCGATTTTATCGCCAGTCTCAACTACGACATCGATGACCAAATAATATGACGACTCAAAAACCCATTTTGATTGAAATTAGCCGCTTAATCTTTCGCTTAATTAAAGGCAAAACGATTACAGGGATTGATCGTGTGACCTTGGCATATATCAAACATTATGCAAAGCATGCGCAAGCAGTGTTGTCATACAAAGGCAGTGTTCATATTTTAACTCAGGTGCAATCTGAAAAGCTGTTTCAAATTCTGTGTCAAAATCAGCCGAAATTACTGCATTCATCATTTTTTAATGTTTTGACTGAATATGTATTTAAAAATGAGTCAGATTATTCACAGTATGCAGGATGCGTCTATCTAAATTTGAATCATAAAGGTATTGAGTCGAAGTCCTATATTCGAAAAATTCAACAACTTCAGCTCAAAACTGTTTTTTTTGTACATGATCTTATCCCAGTAAATTATCCAGAATATTGTCGTGCACAAGAACAAGCAAAGCATGCACTACGTATACGCCACATGTTGCAAGTTGGGCATGCCATAATTGTTAACTCGGCGTTTACCAAAGCCGAGTTATTACAATTTGCTCAGACGCAAAAGCTAACAGCGCCACCAATTACAGTAGCTTTACTCAGCAGTGATTTACATCATCTGCTTGCACCACCTAAACTTTTGCCTGTATTACAGCATAAAAAATATTTTGTGGTGCTGGCGACCATAGAAGCACGTAAAAATCATTTGTTGTTATTGCAGATTTGGCAACGCCTGATTCAGCAACTCGGCAAAGATGCACCATACTTAGTTTTGGTCGGGCAGCGAGGTTGGGAGGCCGATCAAGTCTTTAATTTATTGGATCGCTGTGAGCTTGTTAAGCGCCGTGTGATTGAATGTTCATCTTCTTGTGATGTTGAATTAAAAGCGACGCTGTTGAATGCACAAGCTTTGTTGTTTCCAAGTTTCGTAGAAGGCTTTGGTTTGCCTTTGGTTGAAGCACTCTCTTTAGGAGTGCCTGTTATTGCTAGTGATATTGGAGTCTTTCGGGAAATCGGACAGGGTGTACCAGAATTTATTGATACCTTAGATACAAAGCTTTGGTATGACATGATTTTGGAATACAACAAAAATGCCTCTTTATTAAGGCAAGATCAGCTGTTACGCATGAAGCACTATCAGCATTGGGAGTGGCAAGATCATTTTAATGCGATTCAGTATGTAATTGAGCCTATAGAGCGGGTAGAGGCGGAATGTCATTGATGGGGCTGCATGCTCTGGAATATGTAAAAGAGGCATGGGTCTATGGATTTTCTTATCGAAAATTTTTGATCCTAAAGACTTTTTTGCCTCATTTACAACTCAAGCGCTTTAAGCTGGATCAGCCTATTTCTGTCGAAGCCGTGTTGATTGTATGGGGTATGCAACCAGTACCTTTAGCATTGCAACATGTAAAAACCTTAATCCGAGTAGAGGATGGCTTTATTCGCTCTGTGGGACTAGGTGCTGCATTTAATTCGCCTATTTCTTGGGTTTTTGATGATTTGGGGATGTATTTCAATACACAAGTGGAATCACGTTTAGAGCGTCTGTTAAATCAACATGATTTTTCGGCTAAAGAATGTGCTGAAGCCAAGATGTTGCAACAGCATTTAATCAGTCAAAAGTTGAGTAAATATAATCTAAAAACGAAGCAGTTTAGTGATTTTCCAGCTATTTCAGGGCGGCAGAAAATTTTAGTCATTGGGCAGGTCGAAGGGGATGCATCTTTACAATATGGATCACCGCATATCAAACGCAATTTAGACCTTCTTGCGCAAGTTCGTCAATTATGGCCAGGCGCCTACTTAGTATATCGGCCACATCCCGATGTATCTGCAGGTTGGCGTAAGGACAGTTTGGGTCTGGCACAAGCACAGCACTATGCCAATGTAATTAGAACAGAAGGTGATATTACGGACTGGTTGGATTGGGCAGATGAAGTACATGTGATGACGTCTTTAACTGGATTTGAAGCCCTATTAAGAGGGAAATCCGTGGTCTGTCACGGTTTGCCATTTTATTCAGGTTGGGGCCTTACTCATGATATATACGCTATAGCGCGTACTAAAAGACCATTGAGGTTAGAGGAATTAATCGCGGGTGCTTTAATTCTCTATCCACAATATCGCTCTTTATTAAATCAACGTCATCCACAGATCACTGCAGTGCAAGCCATAGAAGAGCTGGTCATTTTAAAAAATAAAAACAAAATCAATTGGCTGGGTTGGTTACAGCCTTTCATGAAATATTAATTTTCCCAATAAATCATGGCTTATGCTGTTATCGGCACGCCATGTTTTTGTAAAATTTGCATTATTTTTTCCACACTTACATCCCATGAGGTGAGTGGAATAATGTGTGTAGAGCTTGAGTTTAGATCTTTGCTCCAGACATAAAGGGTTTCTGCCAAAGCATCGGGTTTATCCTGCTGAAAATAGTTTGCTTGGTTGCTACTGACTTCACGAAAAACAGGCAGATCACGAACTAAAAGCGGTTTTTGATAATAGATCGCTTCCATTAGGGGTAAACCGAAACCCTCTCCATAAGAGCAATTTACTGCGCCAACCGTATGTTGATAGAGCAGATTTAACTCAGCATCATTCATATCGTCCCACCAAAATATACGTGTTCCAAAATACGGGGATGCTTTCAAATATTGCAGGGTATGTTCAGATTTCCAACCATAACGTCCAACCAAATATAAATGATGTGGATAGTCTGGATAGCGTTTGAGTAATGCTTCAAAAGCTTGGATTAAACACAAATGGCCTTTACGAGGTTCGATCGTCGATACTTTGAGAATATAGCTTGAGGCTAAGAATTTTTGTTCAAATTCAGGGCGAATTTGCGCCGTATATGTGCTTGGGCTAATTTCACCACCAAGTTTAATGGCTGAGCAAGGCAGATCATCAATCTGATGTTCATGCAGGTATTGAAGCACTTGTTTTTTTACGGTTTCGGACACACAAATAATCTCATCGGCACATACCGCAATGACATTCAGCCAAGCTTGGAGTTTTTGTCTATTTTTGGCGGTGAACCACTCTGGATGCTGTAATGCCAAGATGTCGTTTAAGATAAAAACCTGTTTTGACCCTTTGATTTTCCAGGTCATTAAACGTACTTGATGTTTAATAATTTGATCTGCCGACCAATCTAAACCAAAAAATAAATCACCACTTTTGAGATTTACATATTGGCGTTTTTTAATATTTTTTTGTGGATATTGGGAGAGGGCATACTTTTTTTTGCGAGTTGCATAAATCGGATAGAAATTGAGGTTTGGTGCATGCTGTGGCAGACGAGACCATACCGATTTTACAAGGCGTTGAATGCCTGTACCTGCGTCATTCATAGAAATGACAGAGAGATCGGTATAAATGTTTTTGATGGGTTGAGATTGGGTCTTGGGAGTCTGTTGTTTTAAGAGTTGTCGTGCGTAGCTAATATTTCCTAGACGAATATTTATTTTTAAAAAGTGTAGTTTTAGCTTATGCAGCATGTTGCTCGCCCTTAGATTGATCATGCATTTTATTTTGTATGGAAAATATACGGCAAAATCTGTTCAAAAACATGAAGGAAAATGATTAATTTTGCAGAAAATTCTTGAATAGATCGAAGCACATGGTTCGAGATAAGAAAAAATCTGAGGCCTATCGACTATTTGCTGATTGAAGTGTTCGTTTGACTTTCTTGGTTTAATAGGATTTACAATTAAAACTTGTGTGATACGTTAAAAATTAATTTTTATTTTTCTATTAAAGTAAGTTATGAATTAAATTGGTGCATATTATTTCGCATAGAAAAATTTAAAATTAAGCTAGAGTGATTGATTTTTAAGTGTTTTAGGTAATTGTTTACAAATGGCAGCAGTAAAATAAATCATTACAAAATAAATATGCACTAAATTTGTGCGTTAACTCAATTTTTATTCAGAATTAAATATCTCTAGAATGAATATGGTGCATTTCACTTGGCAAACAGTATAATAAGGTGAAAGCAAAGGTGCATAATCTTTAATTCTGATAAGGAATTCAATATTTTAACTTTGCTTTTATAAAGTTGGTACGGTATTTGCTTTATAACAACCAACTACTAACACGCACATCAGCAGTGCAACAAAAAATCATCGGAGCAAAATGAGCATGGCGAACAAGGTCCTTCAACTCATCCAAGAAAGTGGCGCAAAATGGGTCGATTTTCGCTTTACTGATACTAAGGGTAAAGAGCAGCACGTAACTTACCCAGCAGATTCAATCGACGAAGATACGTTTGAAGATGGCAAAATGTTTGATGGTTCTTCAATTGCTGGCTGGAAAGGCATTGAAGCATCTGACATGATCTTACGCCCAGATGCGGCTACAGGTTTCATCGACCCGTTCTTTGCAGAGCCTACAGTTGTTGTAACTTGCGATGTAATTGAACCTTCAACAGGTCAAGGTTATGAACGTGACCCACGCTCTATTGCTCGCCGTGCAGAAGAATATCTAAAATCTACAGGTATTGGTGATACTGCATTCTTCGGTCCAGAACCAGAATTCTTCGTATTTGACGAAGTTAAATGGGACATCGATATGTCTGGCGCGCGCCATACATTAATCGCTGAAGAAGCTGCTTGGTCTACAGGTAAAGACTACGAAGCGGGTAACTCTGGCCACCGTCCACGCGTTAAAGGCGGTTACTTCCCAGTTCCACCAGTAGATTCTTCACAAGACATGCGTGCTGATATGTGTGCACGTATTGAAGACATCATGGGCCCAGGCCGTGTAGAAGTACATCACCACGAAGTTGCATCTTGCCAGCTTGAAATTGGTGTGAGCTTCAACACAATGGTTCGTAAAGCGGACGAAGTTCAACAGTTCAAATATGCTGTTTGGAACGTTGCTCACCAATATGCAAAAACAGCTACGTTTATGCCTAAACCAATGGTTGGCGATAACGGTTCTGGTATGCACGTTCACATGTCTATCTCTAAAGATGGCAAGAACTTGTTCGCTGGTGACGAATACGCAGGCCTTTCTGAAATGGCGCTTTACTTCATTGGCGGTGTGATTAAACACGCTCGTTCATTGAATGCGATTACTAACCCTTCTACAAACTCGTACAAGCGTTTAGTTCCACACTTCGAAGCTCCAATTATGCTTGCTTACTCAGCGCGTAACCGTTCTGCTTCTATCCGTATTCCTTACGTTTCTAGCCCTAAAGGCAAACGTATTGAAGCACGTTTCCCTGATCCAATGATGAACCCGTACTTAGGTTTCGCAGCGCTTCTTATGGCTGGTCTTGACGGTATCCAAAACAAGATCCACCCAGGTGAAGCTGCAGATAAAAACTTGTACGACCTTCCTCCTGAAGAAGAAGCTAAAATCCCTACAGTGGCTCATAGCCTAGATATGGCTCTTGAAGCGCTTGCTGCGGATCATGATTACCTTCTTAAAGGTGGTGTGTTCACTAAAGAAATGCTTGATGCCTACATCGAGCTTAAAACTGAAGAAGTTCGTCGTCTTAACACGACTACTCACCCAGTTGAATTCGACATGTACTACAGCTTGTAATTCTGTAAAGAATTTAAGCTTAAAAAAACCCGCGTTTATCGCGGGTTTTTTTGTCTGGATATTGTTGAATTTAAATACAAAAAAACTAAAAATAGAGTTTTTTTATTTATAAGAAGAATTAAAATGGGATGGATGCTGTCGCTTAAAACACTATTGTCCTGTTTATTATTGGTAGTTATTTTATTTGCGATTTGGGCAGTGGAGCGTTTACGTCCAGACCAGAAGGTCAATCCAGAAATTGTAAAACAGGCCAAACAGACGATTCGTTATCAATCAAATCTTAAGCAGCACAGTGATTTTATGATCATGGGGTTGGATACACAGCAGGATCAACATCAAAATTTACTGGCACGTTTACGTTATACAGTGAGTCATTTAGATGCTAATAACTATGATCATAAATTGATTATAGAGCGTGCTTTTCAGATTGAACGCCGACTGGCTCGTCAAGATATTGATGAGCGTGTAGTAGAGCTACGCCACTTAACTCAATTTGATCCACATTATTTATGGAGTTTGACAGCTGCAGAGCAAAATAAATCAAAGCTACTTGAACTTGTTCAACATGAACAGGCGTTGTTGATTCGTTACGATGCCTATCTAAAACAAAAAAATGAGCCTTTGTTGTATCCTGCGGGGAGTATTTTGGATGTATCAAGAGAAAAAATTATTGGTTATGCCAATACGCTGCGTTTGTTGTCATTTTGGTTTATGGATCAACCTGCTGAGCAAAAACTGCAAGCAGTCCGCAACTATTACTTGGCTTTAGCCCAACTATTGGCAGGGCATAAAATTAATACCGAAGAGACGGCACTAATTGAAGCCATGCATCGAAGTATTGAACTGATGCATATACTCAATCAGCAATTAGAACAGCCAATTCAATTGGCGCAGTTAAATGAGGCACAATTCAGCAGTGCAGATCAAGCTCAGTATACTCTTGCAATGATCTATGATTTATTGATGACAACTAAAGATGAAGAGTCGGGCCGTCCATTATTTTTCTATGAAGGTGAAACTTTAAATGATATATATGCGGCTATACAGCTGCATCAACAGCGTGTAGCAGGACCATATAATGACTATGTGAAGCATGCTGTGTTGACTTTGGAAAAAGAGCGCGAGAAAGAAGCGCCTGCTTTTAATAGCGAGGGACAGCGCTGGGTAAAAATGGCGCAAATCATGCTCAAACAAGATGAAATCCAGCGAAGAGTGTTAGACAGCAAAATTAGGTTGTTCAATCATCTGATGCAGGGTAACACTGATATCGAGTTACTCAACCAAAACACGCAAGCTTATGAGTATTATCGAACCAGTTCAGCCTATTTGCCACACACCTTATGTATTCGGGATCCGTATAGTTCGGACTATCAGCGTGAGGCGATTTATTTCACGGATGCATGTTTGCTGCTCAAGCCTTGATTGATTATCAATACGATGACTTGCTTTAGTGTCTGCGCTGGTGTTCTCCCTGCTGTTTTCGGTAATATAGAGTAGCATTTTCTATTAATCGTAAGCACATGGCTAAACCACGTAAGAAACATACTGGGTTTTTTCCTTGGATTGATCCAGCGGATCAGGCAAAGGGCTTTAAACTCAACTTCTCAGAAGTCACTTATTTGGAAGTGGGGCGGACCGTTGAAGGTTATAAGCAGGCTGAATTTGTCGAACTGAAAAACCCCGACTTAGCTTTAGAATTTGATTACCCTGAAAGTTTTTATATCACAACTGAAGGGTTGGTTTTAATTAAAACACCACAAGGAAAGTTTGAAGCCATTGCCAAGACAGATAACTTTTAATTCAACACGATAAAATTGATCTGAAAAATGACCCGTTACATAGCGGGTCATTTTTATTGAGCATTAAGTAATTTGCAAACCTTCAGTGCAAACCATGTTGTTTTAAGTTATCAATTTCATAAGGCGCATCTTCGGCAGGATAGCGCAGTTGAGTAATGCCTTGAGTTTTAGCAATGGGCCAAATCACACTTTCACCCGCAGGAATGTTTTGACTGTGTAGCGCATATAGTGGGTCTTTTAGGGCGCGCTCTGCTGAGATAAAAGTCCAACCATGAAGTTGAAATGCTGTAATAACATCCTTTAAAAACGCGGCATTAATTGCATTTACATGTAAAAGCAAAACATGCTGTGGGGAACGTTTTAAGCTGAGCTGTGCGAGTTGGTCATAATATTCGGCGCGATTAAGTAGGTGAGCAATATACGCTTGTTTTAACTGCTGTAATTTGTCTAACTCTTGCTGTTTAGCATAGTTGATATATTTTTGGTTATAAAAACAGTCACTGGCATCTATACTCACACCGCCAATGCGATATTGATGCTGCTCTAACCATTGATAGACAGCATCACGTTTTTCAGCGCTATTACCTTCTTTTAAAAATGGATAACGGTAAATTCGCGTGTAATTGGGTAATGTTTTTAATACTGTATCTGCATGCTCAATGCTTTTTATATAATCTTTTACGGATATATTTTCTTTATTCAAGTTTTGATGCAAGGCGCTATGGTTGCCAATCAGATGGCCTGAAATACCCCAATCGCGAATTAATTGTTTGCCTTGATAATCACCAATTTTAATTAGGCTAGGGAAGACAATACTTTTGATGTGTTGGTCTTTTAATTGCCGTAATATGCTTGCATTGATTGTACTGGCTTGAGCATTGAATGCTGGGTTAAGGCCATCATCAAAACTAAGTGCTAATGATTTGGCATGTAAGTGAGCGTTAAAACATAGCAAGCAAATCAGCATGGTATATAGGGCAGTGTGATGTTTTTTCATTTAGGCGTAGAGTTTATTTTTTCTGGCTTATGATACCCATCAGTTACACTAAAGTGTGTTAAAAATGTCATGTAATAAAAACAGAGAAAAAGAGGAGTTTGGCAAAATCTGAACAGCTGTGATGAAAACAATTATCGAGCCATGAAAAATACAGTTCAGTCCGCTACACTAGAGGCAATGATTGAAGGGATATGGAATATGCGGCAGCAGCAAAGCCAATTGCGGGATTGTAAAATCCCCACTGAATTAAGAACGTGGCTGTATGCATCTGGTTCCTTAACGCAACAATTAACAGATTTGGCGCAAGGTATCTTTAAAGTAAAACCAAATGCAGAACATTTTCAGCGTTTGAGCTTGAAAGATGCACAGTGGCTTAAAATGCCAGCTCACCATACAGCGTGGGTACGTGAAAGTTATTTATATGGCTGTGAAGCACAGCCTTGGGTGAAAGCTAAAAGTATTTTTCCGATACTGAGTTTGCAAGGCCGTGCACGGATATTTCAGCATATTGGCAATAAACCAATCGGCTACTTTTTATTTCAACGTACTACACCCGTATGTGAGCGTCGTGTGTTATGGCTAGAAGATGGCTGGACCCGCCAGAGCTGTTATACTTGGCATGGCTGTAAATTTATTGTACAGGAAACTTTTTTACCTGCATTTGAACAGTATCTTCAGCAACATTCTCTAAGAACATCAAGTTAAGGACAGTCATGACAGCAACGCATCCCATTACTTGGCGTCAGCGTTTAGAAGCTTATTATTATTTGTGTCGCTTTGATAAACCGATCGGCACAGAATTGGTATTTTGGCCGACCATGTGGGCACTTTGGATTGCAAATCAAGGTACGCCTCAGCTCGCGATTCTTATACCAATGATTTTGGGCACAATATTTATGCGTGCTGCGGGCTGTGCAATTAATGATTTTGCCGACCGTAAAGTTGATGGTGCTGTTGAAAGAACCAAAAGCCGTCCGCTGGCAACAGGTGTGATCAGTGCGAAAGAAGCGATTTATGTGTTTCTTTTTTTGGTGCTTGCAAGCGCATGTACCTTATTTTTCTTGCCGATTGAAACTTTTTATTGGTCCTTTGGTGCATTGGCATTGGCGTTCATTTATCCATTTATGAAGCGCTATACGCATCTACCACAAGTATTTTTGGGTGCTGCCTTTTCATGGTCGATTCCAATGGCATATACCGCGGTTGGGCAAACGCCTGATTTAACTTGCTGGTTGCTATATTTTGGCAATTTGGCATGGACGGTTGCTTATGACACACAATATGCCATTACTGACCGTGAATATGACTTAAAAATTGGTGTGAAATCGACAGCAATATTATTTGGTAAATACGATATTGAAATTATCTCTTTATTGCAGGTATTAAGTATATTACTCATTGGTTCTGCACTCTATTTAGAAAATTTATTGATGCCATTTGGTTTAATTGCATTATTAGCGGTGATGATTGACTTTATTTATCAGTGGAGCAAAACGCGTCATCGAGATCCTCAATGGTGTTTTTGGGCATTTCGTCACAATCGTTGGGTGGGTTTGTTAATTTTTTGCGGTATTTTCATGGCTTTGACCTTTTAAGATTGTTGGTCTTAAAAGCATAAGTTGTCATAAAGCATCCTATTCGGGTGCTTTTTTTTATGTATTAATAAAATGGCGTGTAGATTCATGTTTAAAAAATAATGATTAAAAAAGGATATTTTATGAAACATTCAAAAATAGTATTGGCTTTAACTGCAACGGTTTCACTGCTGTCCTTAACCGCATGTAATGATAATAATGACACGTCTGACTCCAATTTAACTCAACCGCCAACTTATGTATCTGAGGCAAATTATGATTCAGGTACAGTAGACAATAGCTCATCGATTAAAGTCATGACTTATAATATGACTAACTTGCAAGGGAAATCGGTAGAAGCAACCGCTTTGGTGTTGTTTCCAAAAGCGACACAACCTAAAGATGGTTATCGTGTCGTAGTTTGGGAGCATGGAACGGTTGGTGCTGGTGATGAGTGTGCACCGAGTAAAAACCCAATTCATCCACGTTTTAAAATTCTTGCCGACACATTATTGGCAGCTGGCTATGTCATTGTTGCACCTGATTATGAGGGCTTAGGTACAACAGGGGTTCATCCATATCTTAATTTATCCAGTGCTGCAAATTCTGCGCTGGCGGCAGTGAAAGCAGCCAAAGCGCATTATGGAACACAGTTGAACGGACAGTGGATGTCGATTGGTCAATCACAAGGTGGGCATGCATCTTTAGGTACAGCAGAATTTGCCAATACAGATAGCAGTTATAAGGGCGCAGTTGCAGCAGCGCCTGCATCTAGTTTAGGGGAAATTATTAAGGTTTATCTTGATCCTGCTTTAAATACATCTGGCGTATTTAAAACATATAATATGTTGGATGATCAATTAATGCAGATCCGTTTTGCGTTATCAAAACAACAGATTAGTGTGGCGCAAAGCGAAGTGATGATTGCACAAATTGCAGATGGCTATGCCGAGCTTTTAGCTTATGCGGCATTAACGACAGCTGGGATTAAAGCTTATGACCCAAGCTATGATTTAAAAAATATCTTTACCGGAGAAGCAGCTTCAATTGCAGAAAATGCCTATGGTCGCACAGGGGATGACGGTGCATGTTTAAGTTATGCCGATCCGAATGGTGCCAAAGGACTACAAGATCAATTTAAAGTGAGTTTACTGGCGTTTTTAAAAGATCCAACACATACGATTGCTCAGTATGGTATTGATTTAAGCAAAATTGATTCGGATCCATTGGTACAGAAATTTTTAAAAGACAATCAGCCAGCGACAAATGCAACAGCAGCGAAGGTGATCAAAGCCTCTGTGTATATTATTCAGGGTGGTGCTGATCAGGCGGTGTTACCACAAATGACGCAGAAATTATTTGCGAATATGAAGGCAAAAGCTACTGAGTACTTCCCGCAAGCCAAATATGAAGATGGCTACAAAATGGAGATCGTGCCAAATGCGAGCCATACTCAGGCCATTATTTGTAGAAATGCTGAGGCGGTAGACTTTATTGAGGAAAATATGTCTGCGGGTACGGGTATTACATTAACTAGTGCGCAGAAAGATGCAAGAACGAGTCCGCATTGTACGGGTGTAGCGGCCTCTAATTAATTGGCGAAATAAAAAAGGAGCTTTGGCTCCTTTTTTTATATTTATAGCTTGTGCTGAGAAGCAGCTTTAAGCTCAGTGCAAATCAATTGTAAGGCTTGATGTTGAGATTTTTTCTTATAATTGGCATACAGCTTAAGTGGTTCGATTGAAAAATCAGTTTCTATTATCTGTATATCATCGTTTAAAAATTTCAGTAGATATTCGGGTGCAAAGCTATAACCCATGCTCATGTTAATTAAGTTGATATGCTGCAGTACATTGGTTACCCAATGCATTTGCTGATGCGGCAAATGTTCTAAGCTAAGAATTCGATTGATATTGTCATAAAATACAGGGGAAGCGCTTTGCTCACACATAATGATATTTTGCTTGCTTAAATAAGCTTTGCTGACGATATGACCACTGCTGTGTAGTTTTTTTGAAGCGACCACATAAATTTTTTCGGTCATTAACGCTAAATTTTCATAATCATCGTGCTGAATGGCATAGCGGGTAAAGCTGATATCGAGCTCTGACTTTTTTAATTTTCGAATTTGCTCTAAACAGGTCAGGCTTTGAATGTGAATGGCAATGTTGGGGATTTGGCGTTTTAGTTTATCCAAAATCAGCGGCATGATTTTAAGTTCAGCCACATTTAAAAAACCAATATGAATTTGGTTATTTTTCAGGTGTGCGACTTGTTGCGCGGCCACGGTCGCTAAATGAGCGCTTTCAATTGCATTTAATGCATGCACTAAAAAAGCTTGTCCTTCATCTGTCAATTTGATCTGTTTACTTGAGCGGTCAATCAGTTGAACACCAACTTCTGCTTCTAAATCTTTAATTTGCTGACTCAGTGAGGGTTGTGCAGTAAATAGCTGTTCGGCTGCTTTGGTAAAGCTCCCGTATTGGGCTACGGCAGCAAAGTATTTGAGATGGCGCAATTCCATAGCACGAGCCTCTGCGGGAGAAAAATTAAAAAGCAGATCAGGGTGAAAATATACAGCATGGAAATTATGGCGCAATGTAGATGAAAAGCCTATGCAACTATCGTTTAAATGTCTGGGTGTTTGGTGTGCTTAAAATCTTTTTTACACTTTAGTGATCAAGGCAGGTGCTGGCACCTGATTATAGATGTGAAGTGGCGGAGTTAAAGATGTCAAAGCAATACGATACGGATGTTTTAGTGGTAGGCACAGGGCCTGCGGGTTCTACTTTGGGTTTGGCCTTAGCAAGCTATGGTTTAAAAGTGCAATTGTTTACGCAATTTAACTGGTTGGCAAACAGTCCACGCGCTCATATTACAAATCAACGTGCGATGGAAGTATTGCGTGATTTAGACATTGAAGAGCAAGTGAAAGAAATTGCGACGCCTTGGGAAGAAATGGGTGAAAGTTTAATTACTACCAGCTTAGTGGGTGAGGAAATTGCACGCATGAGTGCGTGGGGCACAGGAGATGAGCGCCATGGTGATTATGTTCAAGGTAGTCCATGTCCATTGGTGGATTTAATACAACCTAAAATGGAAGCACTCCTGGTGAAAAATGCAGGTGAGCGGGGTGCAATTTATCATTTCAATACAGAATATATGTCTCATATCCAAGATGAAGATGGTGTAACGGCAGTATTTTTTAATCATGCAACCCAACAAGAATTTAGTTTACGTGCAAAATACTTGGTAGGAATGGATGGTGCGCGTTCTAAAATTGTCGAGCAGCTGAATCTGCCTTTGGAAGGCGTGATGTCACGTGGTGGTACTGTATATGTGACGTTTAAAGCCGATCTATCGCAGTATGTACAGCACCGCCCAGCGATTTTACAGTGGATTGTGAACCCAGAAGCGGGTTTTGGCGATATTGGTATGGGGCTACTACGTGCCATCACGCCTTGGAATCAGTGGATTATGGGGTGGGGCTTTGATATTGATCAAGGTGAACCGCAAGTGACAGAGGCACAGGTGCGCGCTCGCTTAAATGCCTTTGTTGGTGCAGAAGTGGATGATGTTGAAATTGAAAAAGTGTCATATTGGTATGTGAATCAAACATGGGCAACCGAGTATTCTGTGGGTCGTGTGTTCTGTGGTGGCGACGCCGTACACCGTCATCCGCCTTCAAGTGGTTTGGGTTCAAATACCTGTATGCAAGATGCATTTAACTTGGCTTGGGAGCTGGCTTATACAGTGAAAGGCTGGGCAAAACAAAGCTTGCTAGAGACTTATACGGCAGAACGTGCACCTGTAGGCAAGCAGATTGTTGCACGTGCCAATCAATCTCGCTTTGATTATAAACACTTAAAAGATGTGTTTGGTTTTGATCAGGGCATAACGACACAAGCGCAGATGCTGGAGCGTATTTTTGCGGAAACAGAAGAGGCTGCTCACATCCGTGAACAGTTATTTAAGGCGCTAGAAATTAAACATTATGAATTTAATGCACAAGGCACAGAGCTGAACCAACGCTATGTGTCGGATGCTGTTGTGCCAGAAGGCGCTGAAGAAATCTTTAAGCGAGACCCGCAATTATATTTACAGGCAACAACGCGTCCCGGTGCAAAAGTACCGCATACATGGTTAATTAATGCAAAAGGTCAAAAACGTTCAACACTGGATATTACTGGGCACGGACGTTTTACCTTATTGACGGGTTTGTCTGGTACAGGCTGGAAGAAGGCTGCAGAGGCGCTTGAGCTCCCTTATTTAGATGTGGTTCAGATCGGCTCACGTGAATATCGTGATGTGTATGGCACATGGAATACGAAGTCTGAAGTACATGAAGCAGGTGCAGTGTTGGTGCGTCCAGATGGCTACGTGGCATGGCGTATGGCTGATAAACCTGCAACGGACTTTGACTATGTGGCGACATTAGAACAAGTATTAAATCAAGTGCAATTAAGCACCTAATATGGTGGCTATGCGAACACGATTTGCAATGCAAACGTGTCTCGCATAGGTGCTAGAGATGCGTATATTGGTTGTGGCTTTTCTAATTTTTGCTATATTGGACGGCCACCGAATAGCGCAACAATCTGTAGGGGTTTAGATGTCTACATCCGAAACAAAACCAAATCAAAAGAAAATGATTATTTTGATGTCATTGGGTTTGCTTATCCCTGTCTTTTTGCTGAGTATGGCGTATTTAGCAGTAACCAGTGATGAGAAGAATCAGGCTGAATATGCTCGAATTAAAGCGGAAAATTTAGCACGTATACAAGCACGTGAGGCTGCAAAAGCAATGCAAGCCAGCTCTGAAGCAGATACGACAACCACTGCAAAGTAGATGTAGAGATCTGCTAAAAAGTATATTCAAAAGCCAATCAGATGATTGGCTTTTTTGACGTCAATTTTTAATTCATTTCACATCTGAGTAAATGTGTATGAGGTTTATTACACATCATTCTTGTGATATTGATTTTGCTAGCGAAGAATATCGTTTTTGAGGGTGATTGCACTAGGAATATTGGTATAGCGGAGTACCCGATATCCAGCTTCTTCTAACATTGCATCACGTTCAGCATCGGCCTTTTCTTTGCTTAAATGTGAAGGATCATCCAATTCTATAATCACGACTACATTAAAATCATGATCTAAAATCACAAAATCAGTGACTTTGCGGTTAAAGAGATTGCGGATTTTATATTGGTGGTTGGTGATGAGTGCACTAAAAGCAACTTGAGCCAGCACATGATGCTGTGGGAGGGCTTGTAACAGGCGCGCATACATTTTACTTTCAAAATGTGTAATGACACGACGTGGATAGAACTTTTGCTTACGATAAAAGAATTTTGGAAATAGCATACATAGCAAAGTGAAACTTGCTAAACAGCCGATAATAAAAAATATAAGTTGATTTAAGTCGAGCACGCTAAAACTTACACATAAGAAAAAGCCCAAGGCTTAAATGCTTGGGCTTTTAGAATCTTGGCTCTCCCACCTGGGCTCGAACCAGGGACCTGCGGATTAACAGTCCGTCGCTCTACCGACTGAGCTATGGGAGAATCTGAAACGAATTCTATGTGGCAAACGTGCTTTGGTCAAGTCATTGATTAGGAAAAACAGTCAAAACTGAATTAAGTGTCTTAAAAGTAGTCAAAATGCTCAATTTAATATTTTTAAGAAAGATTTTTAATGGCATTCACATAAACATCAGCACTTTGTGAAGGTGTAGCTTTACGACAGTTTGCGATCAGTGCCATTAATTCTTGTTGCTTCATTTGAGGGTGAATTTGGCTTTGAATGGTTCTAAGTGTTGTTTTTTGCGTGATTGGTAGCTCTTTTGTGCATTGATATAAGCGCTCATACATTTGGTTAGAGGCTTGTCTGTTATTTTCAGAGCGTTGCGTGCATTGAAAAATCCCTAACACAGCAATAATTAAGATGGTCCAAAAAATCATAGATTTCAGCCATGGAAGTTCCATTTTTTATTCTCCTTATAAAGTCTGTATGGCTTTAAGGTATAGCGAATAGCGCGTAGATGAAAGCAGAAAATACAGCGTTTGGGTTGTATGGATGGCTTTGGAGGGAGTGGTGATCTATAAAATAATAGGCTGAATTTTATATGAAACGGAAGTATTTGAAGTAGGGGTAAAGTGCTAGGCAATAAAAAAGCCCAAGGCTTAAATGCTTGGGCTTTTTTGAATTTGGCTCTCCCACCTGGGCTCGAACCAGGGACCTGCGGATTAACAGTCCGTCGCTCTACCGACTGAGCTATGGGAGAATCTGAGACGCATTCTATGTGGCAAAGCTGAATGGGTCAAGGGTGTAAATAAAAAAAAGCAATATTTTAAGATTAAATGATTTAAAAACAGGCAAGAAGATAAAATCTGAACATTAATATTGATGTTTTTATATTGGATTAAGCTTTAATTATGAAATTTATTTTTTTAGTTAGTTAATTACCAATAGTAAGTTATGTGTGTTGTATGGAAATCTAAGTCATAATTTTTGCATAAGCAGATTGAACTAATCCATGAGCGCCATAATTGAGTGTAAATATTATTGTTATAAGGGCAATAAATTTTAGGTATAAAAAAGCCCACTTCGTAATGAGTGGGCTTTTTAGAATCTGGCTCTTCCACCTGGGCTCGAACCAGGGACCTGCGGATTAACAGTCCGTCGCTCTACCGACTGAGCTATGGAAGAATAGATGGCTCTCCAACCTGGGCTCGAACCAGGGACCTGCGGATTAACAGTCCGTCGCTCTACCGACTGAGCTATTGGAGAATCTGATGCGCATTTTAGGGATGAAAGCTAAAGTGGTCAAGTAAAAATGGAAGATTAAGCGCTTAAATGTTTTTTTATTATCCAAAGATGGGTTTGTTGCTTATTTATTGATTCTTTTGGGCTTTTGGCAGGGTTAAAAGTTGTCAGAATACTTTAGCTTTTATAGTTAGATGAGTGATGGATGGAGTTGAGCGTTAGGTTACGTTAGATCGCTATTATATTCCAAACATGTGGAAAGCACTGCGTGCCGAAATTCTATGCGCAAGATTTTAACTTAAATAAAGTAATTTTTTGATCTTATATAGGATGAATCATAAACAGGGTAGTAGTGGAAAATTATTTTAAGAAAATTTAACCAGACAACTTTTTATTGGTATTACTTATGAATTATTATTTTTATATGTAAATTACTGATATTTGGTTTTGTATGAAGTTAGGTGATAAAGTAGTCTTAAAGACACCTTTTTCATCTCCAATAATGATTGTTCGTTCAATTAATGGAGATGATGTGTGTTGTGAATTTGAAATTAATGGTTGGACACAAGAAGTAAATTTAAAAGCAAATCTTTTAAAAACTAGTCCGCCAGAAGTACCTATGGGTATGATTGATATTGATATTTTTGGTTGGAAGAGAGAATAAAAGTACATCTCACCACTTAGTCGAAGTTATCTTTAGTGGTGAGACCACTTGTGCTTTAACGATAGCTTGCTTCTGATTTTTTAACCTTAACATTTTTAAAGTCTAGTGAGTTTATTGCAAGGGAGACATCAATTTCTCTAGAATTGTTTTTAGGGCCTAAAATAACTTCTTTGATTGGATTTATATCATGATAGAAGTCTATATCTATGAAAGGCGTAGGGGTTGATCCATTCATACGAAAATTGATTTTATATTCTTTGCATTTCTCGCCATTCTCAATCCCGCCACCAAATGTATATCGAGGATTTTTTGAATCTGATCTATCTATTTGAATTACATGAACCATCCGTATTTCTTGTTCTTCTTTGAATGCGGAGTTTTTAAAGCCAGATAACCTAACTGAAAAATCCACACAGAGATCAATAAAACTGTCATGACCTTTACTTTCATTCGGATTATCAATTCTTCTCTTGTACATATACCAAATAAAATTTTCAACGATCTGTTTTTGTTCTTCTTTGTTGTAACAAACCTCAATGAATCTAGTCGGAAGTTTGCTCAAATATTTGGCAGAAAATCCTATACTATAGCCTGAGGCATCTAGAGCATAAGCTCTCCATTGACTTAAAACATCCCCATCCTTAGAAAAGCAGCAGGCTAGACTTAAAGTAAAATAACTTTCTTGGAAAATAATTTTTGTAATTTCTTTTAGAAACGCAAGATCAATACTTTTTTCATGCTCTAATTGATTTATAACTTCAACCCAAATGTTGTATCCCCATTGTTTTTCCATGTGATCATTCATTTGATATAAGCTTGAAAATCTTAATTTTTTACCACTACATATTGCCAAAAATGTCTCAGGTGAGCAGTAATGGTAAAAAATAGTATCTTCAGTGTATATATCATTAATTCGCATAATTTCTTTGTATTGATCGTCCACTAAGCATTACTCTTTTTTGAAATTATCTATGATTTATATAATACAGCGTATATAAAATATTTTATATTTAAATCATGGATTTATGGTTTTTTGTAAGTCAAGTTATAGTGATTGGAGCTTTTTGAGGATTTATCATATTCGACAAATTATATGCATATTATGTTTGATGTTTTTTTAAACTAAAAACAGTATCGTCAATTGCTTTTTCTAAATTTAAAATTGAATACCCATAAAAAAATCACCCATTCAGGGTGATTTTTTTATGCTGAAATAAAATCAAAAGATCTTATTTTTCAACACCAGCAGCTTGGCCAGCGTATTTAGCATTTGCATAGTCCCAGTTCACTAGGCTTTCTAGGAAAGTAGAGATGTACTTAGGACGAGCGTTACGGAAATCGATGTAGTAAGCGTGTTCCCAAACGTCAATCGTCAACACAGCAACTTTACCGTGAGCAAGTGGCGTGTCAGCATTTGAAGTTTTAAGGATAGAAAGGTTGCCGTTTACTTCATCAGCAACTAACCAAGCCCAGCCTGAACCGAATTGAGTTGTAGCTGCAGCTGCAAACTCTTCAGCGAATTTTTCGTAAGAACCGAAAGCTTCGTCAATTTTAGCAGCCAAAGCGCCAGTAGCTTTACCGCCGCCGTTTTTAGCCATACAGTTCCAGTAGAAAGTGTGGTTCCAAACTTGCGCAGCATTGTTGAATACGCCAGCTTTAGAAGCATCGCCAGCTACAGCTGTGATGATTTCTTCTAAAGATTTGCCTTCAAGGTCTGTACCAGCAATTAGGTTGTTCAAGTTAACAACATAAGTGTTGTGATGCTTGTCGTGGTGGAATTCTAAAGTTTCTTTGCTGATGTGCGGAGCAAGATCTTCGTAACCGTATGGTAACGCTGGTAAAGTAATCGTTGTCATGTTTTCAATTCCTTGCATTTTGCTGGGTTTTGACATTAAGTGCACTTATTGTAATAGATAATCGAGTCAAATTGCGCATTGCTTATAAATAAGAATACAGAATAAAGCTCGAAATTAAACGTATAAGGCCAAATGTCAAAAACAGGCTTATTTGAAAAATTAAATCGGATTGTTTAATTCGAAATAACTATACTCAATATTGAAATGTTCTGAAATAGCTTTTCCAAGGCGCTGCACACCATAACGCTCGGTCGCATGGTGGCCACAAGCATAGTAGTGAACGCCTAATTCTTTCGCTTCATAGAAGGTGCGTTCACTGACTTCACCTGAAATATACGCATCACAGCCTTGCTCAAAGGCTTTAGAAATATAATCTTGCGCGCCACCTGTACAGAAGCCGACTTTTTGAATGCTGGTTTTATCCGCAGGCAAGTGGATTGCGTCAAAACCTAAACGTTCCGAAAGCAGCTGCTTAAATGCTTCAGGCGACATTGCTTCTGCAAGATAGCCAATATTGCCAATCGGGTTGCGCTCAGTTGGATCAAGCGCTTCAATATTTTGCAGTTCTAAAATATCTGCAATGGCCGCATTATTACCAAGTGTCGGGTGACTATCTAAAGGTAAGTGATAACCCACCAATGAGATGTCATTTTGAATTAAGCTCTTAATGCGTTTTCCACGCATGCCTGTAATTGGGTAGGCTTCACCCTTCCAGAAATAACCATGATGAACTAAAAGCATATCTGCGCCCGCAGCAATAGCAGCTTCAATGGCATCTTGAGATGCAGTCACTGCACACAGAATTTTATGTACTTCAGCTTTACCTTCAATTTGTAGGCCGTTGGGTGCGTAATCTTTAAATTCACGCGATTTTAAAGTTTGATCACACCATTGAATAATTTCGTTTAATTGCGCCATAAACATCTCTTTAAAATTCGCAGTATTTCAGCGGTCTCGATATGCGTTTAATTGTAACTAAAGCATGACAAAACTCTGTGTTTATTTTAATAAGAACAGCATTTTTTGCATTACAATATGAGCTAAATGACTGAGTCATCAAATAAATTAAAAATATTTTTAGAGGATATAAGCGTGCGCCGGACCTTTACGTGGTTACCTTGGGTGTTACTCATAATTGTGATTATAGGTTTTTTCGGCTGGCATCAATTACAAAAACCTAAAGCGCCTGTGGCGGCTGATGGGGTAAAAATGCCTGCAGAAAAGCTAGAACCACTTATTGATACAACTCGTACAGGTGGTGTGGTGTCTTATAGTGCAGCTGTTAAAGTAGCCGCGCCAGCAGTGGTGAATATTTTTACCACTCAAAAAGTGAAACAATTAGATCATCCTTTGCTGAATGATCCTGCTTTTCGAGAATTTTTTGGTAATCAATTGCCTGATGGCCAAAGCCAAGACCCAAATGAAAATAGCTTAGGTTCTGGTGTGATTGTACGCCCAGATGGTTATATTTTGACGAATAACCATGTCATTGCTCAGGCGGATCAAATCGTGGTGGCTTTACGTGACGGCCGACGCGCCTCCGCTAAAGTCATTGGTACAGATCCAGACACAGATTTGGCTGTGATTAAAATTGAATTAAATAATTTGCCTGTATTGCCATTTAAATTAAGTGGTAATGAAGTGGGTGATGTTGTACTTGCTATTGGTAATCCATTCGGTGTGGGCCAAACCGTAACACAGGGGATTATTTCTGCCACTGGTCGTTCTGATCTAGGGATTAATACCTATGAAGATTTCATTCAAACCGATGCAGCGATTAATCCCGGCAACTCAGGCGGTGCTTTAATTGATGTGGCAGGTAATTTGATTGGTGTAAATACGGCGATCTTCTCGCAATCGGGCGGATCACTTGGAATTGGTTTTGCGATTCCAGCAAAAATTTGCCAACAAATTATGAATGCGATTTTAAAAGATGGTCGCGTGGTACGTGGTTATATGGGCATTAGCTTACAAGCGGTTTCTCAGGATAATGTTTTTGAGACCAAGGCACCTGGTGTGGTTGTAGCGAATGTACAGAAAAATGGTCCAGCGGATAAGGCCGGTTTTCAAAAAGGCGATAAAATATTGAAAGTGAATGATGAGCAAATCAGTTCGGCATCTTACTTAATTAATTATGTCGCGATGCAAGCACCGAACAGCACAATACAAGTGTCAATTGAGCGCGATGGCAAGCCAATGACTTTAAATGTTGTGGTGACAGAGCGCCAAGTACAAAACCAGAATTCTGATGCGCAGTATATTCCATTACCGCGTTAGTTAAAGTGATTCATACTAAAAGCACCTGAAAAGGTGCTTTTTTTGCTTAATGGTTAAAAATAGCCCTATAAACTCAGTAATAAAAATAAAAGCTTATGTAAATTTTGGTTGCAAAATAAGCGATGAAAATAAAATCGAGCTACGCTATGTTTAACTCATAATAACAACCGAAGAGAATAAAATGAGCTTTATTAGCGCAAAAGAAGCGAAAGAGTTTTCTACACATGCCAATTTAAATATTGAGCAGTACAAAATACGATTAGCACAGCAAATAGAAAGTAATGCGAAGCAGGGCAATACGGCGGTTTTCACTGTTTTGCCGAAGCACTTACCTTTAGATCAAATTCGTGCGCTGTCTGCAGAATTAACTCAAATGGGGTATCAAGTACGCTTTGAGGTAAATGAGTTTTTTTATAGCTTGAATGTGTACTGGATTTAAAACGATCGCTAAGTTGTAAATTTAAATAGCATTGAATAGGCACATATTTTGCTGAATGGTAAAATCTATATTAAAGCACAGGCCGTTCAATGCATTATCAGATTCATCCTTGTATACATAATCCAAATGCAGATTATGTGGTTTTTTCTTCAGGCTTAGGTGGTCATGGCGCTTTTTGGCAGCCACAGCTGCACGCATTTCAACAGCACTTTCATGTGGTTTTATATGACCAAGAAGGCTGTCATGCAGGTGCAGCGCATTTGCCACAACCATACAGCATGCAGCATCTGGCGCAGCAGCTGCTGAATATTCTATTCGACGCAAAAATTCAGACCTTTCATGTGGTCGGACATGCGCTAGGCGGGCATATCGGCATAGAGCTGGCGCGGTTAATTGCACAGCAAAATCTGCCCTTAATAATGAAAAGCTTAACGCCGATTAATGCATGGAATGAATTAGACCCGCATACGCAAAAATGCTTCCAAGCTCGAATCAGTCTATTGTTAAATAGCGGTGCAGAAGCCTATGTACGGGCTCAGGCGCTGTTTCTGTACCCACCGCAGTGGATTTCGGAGCATATCGAACAACTGTCACAGGCCGAAAATGCACAGCTGGCTAATTTCCCGCTCAAGGAGAACGTTCTCGCACGTTTAAACGCGCTACAGCAGTTTAAAGTCACACAGGCGCATGTTGATGCCTTGGAACAGACCCGCATGCATTATGTGGCCAATCAAGATGATTTTTTAGTACCTGTACAAAAATCAACGGATTTAAAACAGCACATTGGGCATGGTGAACTGAGTATTTTTGCAGAAGGGGCGCATGCATCTACACATACTCAGACAGAAATTATTAATCAGGCTGTGCTGGATTTTTTACTGCAGCCTAGCAATTAAAAAACTGAGTTAACACCAAAAAAACTCGAATAATTATTCGGGTTTTTTAATGGTTAGTAAAAATATATATTGAGTGAAAAATATCCAATAATATTTTTAAGCTGGTAATTTCTTAGTTCGAAACACGCACCGTTTTAAAACAGCACTACCTAAAATAGATCACATGGTTTATTTTATTTTTTACTAAAAAGTAAAATAAAAAAATAATAAGTACTTGATATTAAATATAATAATAAATTTGGCACAGCATTTGCTAAATATCCATTAAGAATCTATTTAAGTTTTAGGCTGACGAAAAACAGCTATTTTTTATCAAAATGTAAAAAGAGGCGGTGTCTATGAAAATCGGTGTCTTCTGTCCAATTGGCAATAATGGCTGGTTACTTTCTGAAAATGCGCCACAGTACAAACCTAGTTTTGAGATGAATAAACAAATCGTGCAGCGTGCAGAACATTATGGTTTTGACTTCGCATTATCCATGATTAAGCTGCGCGGTTTTGGCGGTAAAACAGAATTTTGGGATCATAACTTAGAAACATTTACTTTAATGGCGGGTTTGGCTGCAGTAACCAGCAAAATTAAAATTTATGCGACTGCTGCCACATTGGTTATGCCGCCTGCAATTGTGGCACGTATGGCATCGACCATTGATTCTATTTCCAATGGTCGTTTTGGCTTAAACGTAGTGACAGGCTGGCAAGCGCCTGAATATACGCAAATGGGCATGTGGCCGGGCGATGAATACTTTGGCAAACGTTATGAATATTTGTCTGAATATGTACAAGTCCTGCGTGAACTTTGGGCGACAGGCAAATCGGACTTTAAGGGCGAGCATTTTCAAATGGAAGATTGCCGTGTAAGCCCAACACCGCAAGCAGACATGAAAATTATCTGTGCGGGTCAGTCTGATGCGGGCTTAGCATTTTCAGCACAATACGCAGATTACAATTTTGTATTCGGCAAGGGTTTAAATACACCTACAGCATACGCAGACATTAATGACCGTTTAAAAACCCATACAGATGCAACAGGCCGTGATGTACAGACCTATGTGCTGTTTATGGTGATTGCAGCTGAAACAGATGAAGAAGCTTTTGCAAAATGGCAAAGCTATAACGACGGCGCAGATATGGAAGCTATCAACTGGCTGATGAACCAAGGCGGTAAAGATACGACCTCTGGTGCAGATACCAATATTCGTCAAATGGCATCAAGTGTTTCACCAGTGAATATCAATATGGGCACGCTCGTGGGTTCATTTGAAAATATCGCAAAAATGCTGGATGAAATTGGTGAAATTAAGGGTACAGAAGGCATTTTGCTGACGTTCGATGATTTTATTCAAGGTGTTGAGGATTTTGGTCAACGCGTACAGCCCTTAATGAAATGCCGCCAAGGCATTGTGGTTGATGCAGATCCAGCACCACTTGCTGTTTTGGAGAAATCAGCATGATTGAGCTTAAATCTAAAGAGACAGTCTGCAGCAATTTCACTGCAAAAGCAGGCACAGGAAAATGCCTTATGGCTGAGCCAGAGTCAATCATGCTGGCGCCTGAGCAAACTGCGCTGATCGTCATTGATATGCAAAATGCCTATACATCACAGGGCGGCTATTTGGACTTAGCAGGTTTTGATGTATCGAAAACAAAACCTGTGGTTGAGAATATTCAAAAAGCAGTTGATGCAGCCCATAAAGCCGGCATTCAAGTGATTTATTTTAAAAATGGCTGGGATGAGCAATACCGTGAAGCAGGCGGTGCAGATTCACCGAATTTTCATAAATCCAATGCATTAAAAACCATGCGTAAAAAGCCTGAATTACAAGGCACTTTGTTAGCAAAAGGGCATTGGGATTTTGAACTGATTGATGAGCTTCAGCCATTGCCACAAGACCTTGTGATTGAAAAGCCACGCTACAGCGGATTTTTCAACACGGCATTGGACAGCATGCTGCGTTGCCGAGGGATTCGCAACCTTGTGTTTGTAGGCATTGCAACCAATGTTTGTGTCGAGTCGACATTGCGGGACGGCTTCTTCCTTGAGTATTTTGGCGTGGCTTTGGACGATGCTTGTTATCAAGCAGGGCCGAAAGAAGCCCATGAAGCTAGCTTATTTAATATCAAGACTTTCTTTGGCTGGGTATCGGACACAGCGAATTTTGTTGAAACCTTTCAGCCTAAAGCACAGTTAGATAAATCAGCTTAAATATTTAAAGATAAATTTGGAGAACGAAACATGCCTAAAGAAATTATTGTGCCAGCAGGAACAGCTAAACCGCTTGCGCCATTTGTACCAGCAACTAAAGCAGACAATATTGTTTATGTATCAGGCACCTTAGCTTTTGATGAACATAACAATGTGGTGCATGTCGGAGATTGTGCTGGCCAAGCGCGGCATATTTTAGAAACCATTAAAAAAGTGCTGGAAACCGCAGGCGGCACAATGGATGACGTGACCTTTAACCATATTTTCCTTAAAGATTGGGCGGATTATGCCGCTTTCAATACGGTCTATGCTGAATATTTCCCAGGGGATAAGCCGGCGCGCTACTGCGTACAGACTGGGTTGGTAAAGCCAGAAGCTTTGGTCGAAATAGCATCGATTGCGCATGTATAAAAATGAATTGAATGAAGGCTGAGGTGCCTAAGCCAGAACTGCTTAGCATCCGAGCCTGTGGAGAAGGCGATGAATAGCAAGATCAATGCAACAGAAATGATGAGCGCATTTTCAAAACAGCATGTACCTGCCTTAGCAGAAGATGTGGTCAATACAGCTATGGTGATTGAACAAGTGGATCAGGCAAGATTTAGACAGGGCATGTCGAATTTAGGTGCGGCAGTCAATGTGATTACCACTCAAGGCGACGCTGGCCAAGCAGGCTTTACAGCATCTGCGGTGTGCAGTGTGACGGATACGCCTCCGACATTGCTAGTGTGTTTAAACCGCTCGGCGTCCGTCTTTGAAACCTTTAAAGCCAATAAGGTGCTATGTGTAAATACACTGAATGCGCAGCAAAGTCATCTTTCAAATATTTTTGGCGGTAAAACCCCAATGCTGGAACGTTTCTCGCATGGTGTTTGGCGCACATTAACAACGCAAGCGCCTGTTTTAGAAGACGCTTTGGTGTCTTTTGATTGCGAGGTGGTACAGAGCATGTCTGTGGGGAGCCATGATGTACTGATTTGCGAAGTAAAAGCCATGCAGTGTCAAGAAGGCGCGAATGCCTTGATGTATTTCAACCGTAGCTATTGTGAACCTCAACCTATGAACTCATAAATATCCGTCCCATCTGAAGGAGGGGAGCCGAATGAATACAAAAGAACCGTGGTTTCCGAAATTTAAGCCTTACACAGGCAATCTAGATACAACGCCAGTACAAACTGACGAATACTTACCCCCTTCAAAGAGCATGGTCTTGGGCCTGCAGCATGCGTTCGCCATGTTTGGCGCGACTGTGCTGGCTCCCTTGCTGATGGGTTTTGATCCAAACCTCACGATTTTTATTACAGGCATCGGCACAATTTTATTTTTCCTTATGACTGGCGGACGCATGCCAAGCTATTTGGGATCAAGCTTTGCTTTTATTGGTGCCGTGGCTGCAGCAACTGGTTATAGCGGGGTAGGTTCTAATCCGAATATTGCGCTGGCCTTGGGGGGCACGATAGCCTGCGGTTTAATTTATGCAGCTATTGGCCTTGTGGTGATGAAAACAGGGACAGCATGGATTGAAAAACTCATGCCGCCGATTGTTACGGGCGCGATTGTGATGATCATTGGTTTGAATTTGGCACCCGTAACGATTAAAAGCGTGTCTGCAAATAATTTTGATATGTGGATGGCGGTGGTCACCATTTTATGTATCAGCGCGGTCGCGGTATTTACCCGCGGTATGGTGCGCCGTTTATTGCTCTTGTTAGGCCTTGTAGCTGCTTATACGGTGTATTTCTTGCTGACCAATGTGATGGGTTTTGGCAAGCCTATTGATTTTGCAGCGATTTCAAATGCGGCGTGGTTCGGTTTACCAACATTCCATGCGCCAGTATTTGAAGCCAATGCCATGCTGCTGATTGCACCTGTTGCTTTGATTTTAGTGGCAGAAAATTTAGGCCATTTCAAAGCAGTTTCTGCCATGACTGGCAAGAACCTTGACCCATACATGGGTCGTGCATTTTTAGCGGATGGTGTATGTACCACTATGTCGGCTTCTGTCGGCGGTACAGGCATGACGACCTATGCTGAAAACATTGGTGTAATGGCCGTTACTAAAGTGTATTCAACTACAGTGTTTGTCGTCGCTGGTGTATTTGCTGTATTGCTTGGATTGTCACCAAAGTTTGGCGCCGTGATCAGCACAATTCCTGTGGCATTGCTGGGCGGGGCATCCATTGTGGTCTTCGGCTTAATCACCATTGCTGGTGCAAAAATTTGGATTGATCATAAAGTTGATTTTAGTAAAAACAGCACTTTGATTATCGCTGCAGTCAGTTTGATTATGGGAGCAGGTAACTTCAGCTTGCATATTGGCAGTTTTGATTTAGGCGGTATTGGTACAGCGACATTGGCTGCAATTTTCTTGAACTTTATGCTGAACCGCGGTGAAGAAAAAGATGTACCTGCTGTATCTGCAGAATCTAAAGATGATTCAGTGCCAGCAGCAGCGCATCACTAGGAGATGACTTTGAAACAAACTGTGGCATTTATTGGTTTAGGCGCAATGGGCTGGCACATGGCTTCCCATTTGCCTAAAACAGGTTTAGAGGTACTGGTCTGGAACCGCACAGAAGAAAAAGCGAAGCAACATGCAACCACTTTTTCAACTCAGGCAGTCAGTATTGAACAAGCAGTTCAGGCAGATTTTATTATTTCTTGCCTGCCGACCAGTGCAGATGTGGAACAGCTCATTGCATCGCATCCGCCAAAGTCGGGCAGTGTGTGGATTGACTGCACCAGCGGTGTGCCTAAGTCAGCACAAAAGTTAAGTGATGTTTTGGCTCAGTTAGGATCTGCTTATTTAGATGCACCAGTTTCGGGTCAGACCATTGGTGCAGAAAAGGGTACGCTGACTGTGATGGTGGGCGGTGATGCGGCGGCATTTGAAAAGGCGAAGCCTATTATTCAAGCATTTGCAGGTTTAATGGAGCATGTTGGGGGCAGTGGCGCAGGCTTTGCTGTGAAAGCGGTCAACAATACGCTGATGGCGACGCATCTATGGGCATTGGCAGAAGGCTTAACGGTATTGAAATCGAAAGGCGTCGATTTAGCTTCTGCACTGAGCTGCATTAACCATTCCAGCGGCAAAAGCAGCATGTCGGAAAATATTATGGCGCAGCGTGTGTTAAACCGTAGCTTCAATAAAACTTTCGCATTGGATTTACTGCAAAAAGATATTGGCATCGCTATTGATTTAATTCAGCAGGAACAGCTTCAGCTGCCAGCCATGCGTATGATGCAAGAGCAGTTTGCCTTAATTGAAAAATCACAAGCGCAGTCTTTAGATTTTTCAGCTGCTGTGCAGAGCTTAGAGAAAATCAATCAAATTGAATTATCTTAAAGAATTTGAAAATCAGAAATTAAAAAACCGCAGTCAGCTGCGGTTTTTTATAATTTTTAGCAGCGCTTTATTCCGCTTTTTGGTATTCGTTAATCACTTCTAAAGCCGCACGAAAAGCTTCTTGAGTTGCTGGTGCACCGCAGTATGGCAGGCTATGCAGTAGCACTTCCTGAATTTCTTCTACTGTTGCGCCGTTATTGAGTGCGCCACGGACATGGCCTTTTAGTTCAGTTGGGCTTTTTTGTGCAGTTAAAAATGCAATGGTAATTAGCGAGCGGTATTTACGCGGTAAAACGCCTTCACGTTGCCATGTTGAGCCCCAAGCATGTTCATTAATCCAGTCCTGCAAAGGTTGAGTAAACGGCACAGTATTGTCTTGTGCGCGTTTGACAAAGCTGTCACCCATGACTTCGTTACGTACTTTTAAACCATTTTCATAATCTTGCTGAGACATTTTTACCCTCTATATTTTATTTTACATCTATAGCCTATACCTATCTTTGGGCGAAACCATTGGCTGATGGTCTTAGACCTAAAAATTCAGCAGCGGATGGTTGCTGAATTTAAGAGCTTTAAACAACGTTTAAAAGATGAAATTTAGAACCTTAAAAACGCTTCAGGTTCATCTTCTGCCTGTTTTTTATTTACGTGATCAGCTTGAGCATGCGGGTTATCCAGTTCCAACTCATGCTTAAGCTCAGTATCAAAAATATCAGTCAGCATGCTGTCATAACGCTGAATGTTATAGGCTTTCAGCTGCTGCGCTTCTTCTGCGCTGATAAACCCAGTGGCTTGAGCATCTGCAAGGTGTTCTTCAAAACTTAGACCTTTAAATTTACCTTTAGATTCTGCTTTTTTAAATTTATCCCATAGCGGTTCAATGCGAAGCAATTGTAAAAATGCAGCCTCCATCCGTCCATTCACATCATGTGCTTCTACAGAATAGTGCACATGCTGTTTTAATTGCTGACGGAAAGCATTGTCTTGCATAAATGCTTCGGCCACCTTTCTTTTTAACTCGTCGCTTGGTTTGTTGAGTGGACGACCAAATGGGAAGCAGATGAATTTCACTAACATTGCTGCTGGGCGGATTGGGAAATTTTCAAACAGGCCATAAAAAGCTTCTTGGGCCTGATACAGCGCTTTATCTAATGCCAATTGTGCATGCAGCTGTTCATCTTCAGTTTTTGAACCATGTTCGTAAAATTTTAAAATTGAGGTGGCTATAAACATATAGGAATGCATATCTGCTAAACGTCCAGAGAGCATTTCTTTACGTTTAATATCGCCTGCCAGTAAGCCGAGGCACATGTCTGCGGTAAGTGCAAAGTCGGTACTTAAGCGATTAATGATTTTGTAATAAGGTGCTGTAAATTCATCAACATGTTCAGAGGCTTGGCTCGAGCCGCCAGTAAAGCCATAAGCAAAGGCGCGTGCGGTACGGTTAAAGGTATAAGCCAAATGCTTAAACAATAATGTGTCAAACTCAGCTAAAGCCGACGCACTGTCTTCTGCTTGCAGTAGTTGCAGTTCTTCATATAAATAGGGATGACAACGCATGGAACCTTGTCCAAAGATCATGAGTGAGCGACTCAGAATATTGGCGCCTTCTACAGTGATTGAGACAGGAATGGCTTGATAGTTTAGTGCTAGAAAGTTGCGTGGACCATGCTGTACGGCACGACCGCCAACAATATCCATGCCGTGATTGACTACACGGCGCATGGTTTCAGTAGCATAGTATTTGGCCATGGCAGTCATGACAGCAGGTTTGCCACCTTGGTTTAAGCCACACGTCACCATATAGCGGAAAGCTTCCAACATATAAGCATCGCTGGCAATATCACTGGATGCTTCTTGTACGCCTTCAAACTTGCCCACAGAGATTTTGAACTGCTGGCGAACTTTGGCAAATGCCCCAACATTTAAATAACTCATTTCACCAGCCGCCGTAGACAAAGCGGGTAGAGAAATACCACGACCTACTGCGAGGCATTCCATCAGCATACGCCAGCCTTTGCCTGCATTTTTGACCCCGCCGATAATCCAGTCTAGCGGGATAAACACGTCTTTTCCTTCAACCGTACCATTCATAAACGGTGAGCCTGGATTGTGGCGTGCACCAGTTTTTACACCATCATGGTTTGCAGGTAAAAGTGCACAGGTTATGCCGTAATCTATTTTTGCTGTATCTCCAAGCAGATGCTCTGGGTCGTATAGCTTAAATGCTAAGCCAATTACGGTGGCTACTGGGGCTAAGGTAATCCAACGTTTGGAGAAATTCATTTTTAAGCCCAGCACTTGCTGGCCTTCATATTCGCCATAACACACCACGCCAGTATCAGGTATTGCACCTGCATCTGAACCAGCTTCTGGGCTAGTTAGACCAAAACAAGGTATTTCTGTTCCTTTGGCTAAGCCGGGTAAATAGCGATCTTTTTGTTCATCTGTACCGTAGTGCAACAATAATTCACCTGGGCCAAGCGAGTTTGGCACCATACAACTGACGGCAGTGGTTAATGAGCGTGAAGCGATTTTGCTCATAATACGGCTTTGCGCAAAAGAGCTGAACTCACGGCCACCGTATTCTTTGGGAATAATCAGCCCTAAAAAGCCGTTATCTTTAATAAATTGCCATGCTTCAGGGGGCAAATCTTTATATTGATGGTGAATATCCCATTCATTGACCATATTACAAAGTTGCTCGACTTCATTGTCTAAAAAACTTTGTTCTTCTGCGCTGAGCTCTGGATAGGGATAAGCATCAAATTTTTTCCAATCTGGCGCTCCCATAAACAATTCTTTTTCCCACCAACTGGTACCCGCATCCAAAGCTTCACGTTCTGTGCTACTCATGCTAGGCATGGCATTGGCTAGGGTTTTATAAGCTGGTTGGCTAATAAAGCGCATACGTAATGGCTCAATAAGTACCAGCAAGCTAATGAGGATTAGCGCTAAACCCAACAAAAGTGACCAAGGGCTGACCCACGCTACAATTAAAGACAGTATGATTAGCGTGGCACTGCCAGCAATACGAGAGAGCTCAAAAAAGAAAATAGCCCATAAGGCTGCAATCAGTAAAATAATGCAAAGCAGAAATAGCATAGAACTGTGCTCCTTTGGCTTACGCCTGATAGTGCATCAGCACGGTCACATTTAAGGACTAAAAAACAATGTGCTGTTGTTTTAAATATATTATGTCGTGCAGTTATAAAGACTTAATGCTCAAAATCTGGCAGAGCAAAAATGTATGTTTTAAGGCTGAATAAAAAATGAGCGTTACACAATATTTTTATGTTTTAGAAATGTATTTTTAGGTAATTAGGCTGTGTTGGCCCTGCAGTAAGTAATTCATGCGCAATATAAAAGCCCTCTATATCAGAGGGCTTTTATATTTAGTGTGCTTTAAAGAAACTTAAAACATTAAGCTTCAATCGTTTGCACAGCAATTTTTTTAGCAGGATCAGTTTTACGACGTACAGCTGGTACAGGCTCGCCGTAATATTGACGGTCTGCAAAGTAGCTTGAACGAACCATTGGCGCTGCCCAAATATTTTTGAAGCCAAGTTTTTGGCCATGCGCTGTGTAGCGTTCAAATTCTTCAGGTGTTACAAAGCGGTCAATAGGGGCATGTTCTTTAGACGGCTGTAGATATTGACCAATTGTTACGTAGTCGACATCGTGTGCACGAAGATCATCTAAAAGTGCAATCACTTCTTCTTCAGTTTCGCCAATACCTACCATCAAACCGCATTTAGTCGGTACATCAGGGCAGTATTCTTTAAACATTTTAAGCAAGTCTAAAGAGTGCTGGTAGTCAGAACCTGGACGCATTGCTTTGTATAGACGAGGCACCGTTTCGATGTTGTGGTTAAACACATCTGGCGGGCACTCAGTCATAATACGAAGCGCAATATCCATACGGCCACGGAAATCTGGCACTAAAATTTCTAAAAGTGTTTTTGGGCTAAGTTCACGCGTTTCTTTAATACAATCTACAAAGTGCTGTGCACCACCATCGAGTAAATCATCACGGTCTACAGAGGTGATTACGGCATATTTCAAACCTAAGTTTGAAATTGTTTCAGCCATGTGGCGCGGTTCATCAGGATCAAGCGCATTTGGACGGCCATGGGCCACGTCACAGAATGGGCAACGACGCGTACAAATATCGCCCATGATCATAAATGTTGCAGTACCACCACCAAAACATTCAGGTAAATTCGGGCAAGCTGCTTCTTCACATACGGTATGTAATTTTTGGGCACGTAATGTGGTTTTAATGCGTTGCACTTCTTCTGGTGCAGACATTTTTACACGGATCCAGTCTGGCTTACGTGGCGTTTCAACCGTAGGAATAACTTTTACAGGTATACGAGCGACTTTTTCTGCGCCACGAAGTTTGACACCCTGTTCAGGTTTACGGTTTTCAGACATATTCAACTTTTCCACTGTTTCAGACGGGGAGAGATACGAAAATAAGTCCCAATATTATAGCCGAGTTAAGCTTAAATGGGGGAAAAACGATATTCATTTAAAAAATGTTGTTATCATCTAATATGTGTGAGCTAAATACAGCAAAAGCACAATATTTGCGTCATAATATAGGCCAGAAAGAAGCATTTTTGAATTTTTTGATTTTTTAAGGAGCGTTGAATGCCACGTAAAAAAGAGGTCGTTAGTGGGAATTTCGTGAAGTACGATGCGGTAGTTCTCGGCTCGGGCCCTGCGGGTGAAGGCGCTGCAATGAAACTTGCGAAATCTGGTAAGCGCGTCGCGATTGTGGATATGCGTGAGCAACTTGGCGGTAACTGTACACATGTAGGTACGATTCCAAGTAAAGCTTTACGTCAAACCGTATCGAGCATTATTCGCTACCAGCGTGATCCAATGTTCCAAAAAGTGGGTGAATGGAAACAGTTCACTATGAAGCAAGTGCTTCGTAATGCACACAAAGTGATTCAACTTCAAGTTGATACGCACTCACGTTTTTATGATCGCAATAAAATTGATATCTATCATGGTCGTGCATACGTACAAGACAAAAATACCGTGATGGTATTTAGTGCTGATGGCATGACAGAAACGCTTGTTTTCCAACAATTAGTGATTGCAACAGGTTCGCGTCCATACCGTCCAGATATTTTAGATTTTAACCATCCACGTGTATTTGATTCAGACAAAATTTTGGATCTAGATTTCTCAATTAAGAAAATCATTATTTATGGCGCAGGGGTGATTGGCTGTGAATATGCATCAATCTTTATTGGTCTAGACCATAAAGTTGATTTGATCAACACGCAGCACAAGCTTCTGAGCTATTTGGATGACGAAATTTCAGATGCATTGTCTTATCACTTGCGTGAACAAGGTGTATTAATCCGTCATAACGAGCAAATCGAATTCTTAGAAACCTTTGATGACCATGTTGTGATGCATACACAAAGTGGTAAGAAAATTAAAGCTGATGCGATTTTGTGGTGTAACGGTCGTTCAGGTAATACTGATGGTTTAGGTCTAGAAAACGTGGGCTTAAAACCAAATAGCCGTGGTCAATTGACGGTGAATGAGCAATACCAAACCGAAGTTGAAAATATCTATGCTGCAGGTGACGTGATTGGCTGGCCATCACTGGCTTCTGCTGCTTATGACCAAGGTCGTAATGCAGGCGGAAACATGAGCGGCGAAGAAGGCTTAAAACCTGTAACGTCTATCCCGACAGGTATTTATACTATTCCGGAAATTTCTTCAATTGGTAAAACTGAACAACAGTTAACTGAAGAAAAAATTCCTTACGAAGTGGGTCAGGCGTCTTTCCGTCATTTGGCACGTGCGCAAATTACGGGCGATACAGTGGGCGAATTAAAGATTCTGTTCCACCGTGATACTTTGGAAATTTTGGGCGTACATTGCTTTGGGAATAACGCAGCCGAAATTATCCATATTGGTCAGGCTGTGATGAACAGTCCGAACAATACCATTAAGTATTTTGTAGAAACAACATTTAACTACCCAACGATGGCGGAAGCTTACCGTGTGGCAACCTTAAATGGTATGAACCGTTTGTTCTAAGTCTAGCTTATCTAAAAGAATCCGCTACGGCGGGTTTTTTTATGCCTTTTATTTAGATGTTTAAGCCAAGAAAAATAGACTTAGCTTCACTAAAAAAACACGAAAAGTGCATAAAAATTACATCGTACAAATGCGATGGAAAAAATAGTATGGGTAGATCAATCGGTATAAATAGAATTGGATAGGTCATAGATGACGGATAAAATACGTTTAGCATCATGGGGTGTGCTGTGTCTAATGTTATTAGAGTTGATCTGTGCAAATACAGCCATGGCTAAAACGAAAGTCAAAGACCCAATGCAAATGACTTATAGTCAGCAACATGCATGGCAAGAGATAGAACAGTTCTTACCCAAAGAATTTCAATTAAGCCCCAATCATTTACCCACAGAGGAATGGTGGGCATGGCAAGGTCATAATATTCATTTAGATACGTTTCGTAATCCTAAAGCTAAAATCAAAGTCATTTTATTTCATGGGGTGGGAACCAATGGGCGCCAACTTAATTTGGTTTTAGGTGGACAGCTTGCTAAGCGTGGTTATGAGGTCATTGCGATTGATTTGCCAGGCTATGGTATGACACAGGTTGGCGCTGGTATTAATATTTTATACGACGATTGGGTGCAGGCAGGTCATGAACTGATTGTAAATGAGCAAGCTCAAGACAGCCGTCCCATTGTTCTTTATGGATTAAGTGCAGGTGGGAAGCTGGCCTACGATGTAGCAGCAAAAAATAAACATATTAAAGCCATTGCGGGGATGACGTTTTTAGACCCACAAAACCTTGAAGTGAGAGATCAAATTTCCATAAATAAATGGATGAGCCGTGTTGGTTCTACGACCGCAAGTTGGACGTCTAAATCAGCTTTTAAAAATACAAAAATTCCCATTCGTTGGGTGAGTAAAATGTCAGCTTTGGTGAATAACCCGCAAGCATTAGATGTATTTTTGGCCGATAAAAGCTCTGCAGGTAATACGGTTTCGGTGGCTTTTTTAGATTCGTATTTAAATTATACGCCCGCCATTGCACCTGAAGACTTTAAGGTCGCGCCAATCTTATTAACACAGCCAGAGAAGGACCGTTGGACGCCACTTGCCCTGAGTGAGCTATTTTTGCAGCGGATTCAGCATGTACCTGTAAAAACAGTCATTTTAAAAAATGCAGGGCATTATCCTTTAGAGCAACCAGGATTAAATCAAATGGTAAATGCTATTGACGCATTTTATAAAGCCAATGCGAAATAAAATGCAGATTTAAAAAATAAAGAATTAAAAAATTAAGCACCATACAGGATGGTTATTGTTTTACTGTATGGTGCGCGCGGATTGAAATATTTCTTATTGTTTTAGCTTGTTTTTATTGCACATGAGATTGAATGCTAAAGCATTAAAACGGACGACCTCCAGCTAAGCTAATACGTTTAAGCAAACGGCGTTGCTCCGATGGAAATGGACGGCGTGAATGCAAAGTGACTTGATTGTCCCAAAATACAATATCTCCCGTTGACCATTGATGCTCATAACGAAACTCAGGTTTTAATAGATGCTCACGTAATTGTGCAATCAGCTCACTTCCTGCTTGATCATCATAATTGACCAGCTCAACTTCATTATGCGTGCTGAGCCAAAGTGCTTTACGGCCTGATTCTGGATGGACTCTCACCAGTGGGTGGGCATAGGCATCGCCAACAATTGGTTGGTCTTTAAAACGATAGCGTGGAAATACGCCATAACCTGCACTTGGATCTTGTACTTTGTTTTGTGCAATACGGACAAAAGGGTTATAGGTAATGAGCTGTAGCTGACCAATATGCTGTTTAGTTGCGTCATCTAAGGCATCATAGGCTTTAATGGTGTTATACCAAGAGGTTTGGCCACCATCTTGTGGCAGTTCAATGGCATAAAGTAAAGAGCCAAAGGAAGGCAGTGGTGTCCACTGATGATCAGCATGTGGCGTTAGTTCACCGTGGCCAGTATAGTCACCTTGACCGACTGCGTTGGATACAGGAACCACATCTGGTGGAGTGCCTGTTTCTTTTTGCGTCGCCAAGACTGGTGTGTCGGCACTTGGGCGAAAGATTGAACCAAAGTAACTGGCAAAAGCAAGGTACTGAAGATCATCTAAACTTTGCTGTTTAAAAATTAAAATCAGATGCTCAGCCAAGGCTTGCTTTAGGCGATAAATGGTTTCGCCTGCTTGTGCTTTTTTTGCATCTAGGCCATAGACTTCGGCACCGAGTGCCTCACCTGTTAAGGGTACAATTTGGATGTCTGCTGGGTTTTGAAATTGATCTGCTTGGTGCCAACGAGGGGCATCGTGTATTGCTTGAGAAAGTTGGGTTAACGCTGTCATTTTTATTTCACAGATGTTGTATTTGGATAAACAAAATCTATGAAATATCATGGAGGTTGAGAAATTAAAAAATAAGATAAGTTTATGAAAAATGAAAAAAATATCTTAAGTTAATGATTTATTTTCTTTTAGTCTTTCTTGCAAAAATATCCTTAAAAACTGCTAAAAAATGTCAAGTTTTTGACATCTTTTAGCTAGGTTTTTTTTTTGCTAAATTGAATTAATGTGCACAAAAAGCTTGTTGGAAGTCATTAAACAAAGCAGGGGTTTGCATCCATAAAATAATGGAAAGTGCAAATAGCACTGCAATACCTACTGAAATGGAAAACTTAAGCCAAAACATTGAATTATTCATGAACGACAGTGTCCTCAGTAACCCAGAAATGCACCAATACACCAAACACACTCAGTAGAATGGAAAAAGCCCACACCATATTGTAGTTGCCTGTCATGTCATGGTTCAGGCCACCCAGCCAACCGCCAAAAAATGAGCCAACTTGATGGGTGAAAAATACAATACCGCTGAGCATGGTTAAATATTTAACCCCGAACATATTGGCCACAATACCATTGGTTAAAGGGACTGTAGATAACCACAATAAGCCCATCGTGACACCAAAGGCATAAATTGTCCATGTGCTTAAAGGCAACAATAAAAACCCGATAATTGCGATACCCCGTAAACCGTATAACAACATCAGCAAATGAGGCTTAGAATATTTGCCACCTAACCAGCCTGCGCCGTATGTGCCTACAATATTAAATAGCCCAACCAAGGCCAGAAAGATTGTACCTGTGGTGGCATTGTAGCCGTGATCGCTTAAATAGCCGGGTAAATGGATCCCAATAAACACCACTTGGAAACCACAGACAAAGAAACCCAAAGAGAGAAACCAAAAAGGCTTGTGCTGTTTTGCAATGACTAAAATTTGTTTAAAGCTTAAGCTCGGATGCGGACTTTGCGCAGAAGCATTTGGGTCGACATAAATAGGTGCTTTAAGCATCCAAGCTAAAGGAACAATGAGTGCAACCAAAATGGCACTGACCACCAGAGCCGCTGACCAACCGATATGCTGCAATAGCAATAGGGTTGATGGAAGCATAATAAATTGCCCAAATGAACCCGCTGCACTGGCAATCCCCATGGCAAGACTACGCTTTTCAGGCGGGGCTGCACGCCCTACAGCAGACAATAAAACAGGAAAAGAGGTTGCTGAGAGTGCTAAACCTAAAATTAAGCCAACGCTCAGATTTAACAAAAGCCCAGTGGAGCTAATCGCCATAAGGAGTAAGCCAATGACATACAGTACGCCACCAATAGCTACTACAACCTTGCTACCATATTTGTCGGCAAATGCACCTGTAATGGGCTGAACTGCACCCCAAATGAGGTTTTGCATGGCAATCGCAAGGCTAAAAACATTGTGCCCCCAGCCAAATTCATGGCTCATTGGGACCAAATATAATCCAAAGCCATGGCGAATCCCTAAGGACAAAGCCAAAATAAATGCACTACCAATTAACATATAAATCAGAGGCTTGGAAAATCGAGTATCTGTCATTGGCATGGTCATTATGAAAATAATATCGTTATTTTAAGCCAATACAGTGTGTGAAGGGATTAATTAAATTTCACCTGATGATAAAATTTTGTTATGCGAGTTTGTCATAAAAATCAAACAAGACAGCAGTTGCTGTCTTGTTGATGAGCTAACTTAGATTAGAGCAGAAGGGCATTTAGCTTAGAAGCGTATGCCTACACCTGCGTATGCCAAAATTGGATTAATCTCAATATCTGCTGTAGAGCGAATAAGTTCGCCTTTGGTTGCATCACTGACCGTAATTGTTGTATCACCTTTTAGGTGTGCATAAGACACAGAGCCTACAGCAAACCATTTGTCATTAAAGTCATAAGTAAAACCGACAGTTGCAACAGGTGCAAAAGCACTAGAGGCTTCTAAATCGACTTGAGGATTCGCACTACTTGGTTTGCCATCAAGCGCGGCACCTGCTTTTCCATCTTTAATATTGGCAATCATGTGGCCAGCGTTAACCAAATCTTGCTTAATTTGTGGGTTCATTTCTAGCTCATTAAAATAAGCATACATGACACCGACGCCTACATAAGGGCGGAATTTGTTTACGCCCGTTTTACCAAAGTGATATTGCAACTCAGCAGCAGGTGTCCATGCACGTGCAGAAGCGGCAGCACCATGTGCAGCTAAATCTGTAATTTCAATGTCTTTTTTCAGTGGTAAATCACCTAAAATTGAACCTACACTACTTGGTGTAGCAACCCCGCTGAGCGGTGCATAAATTTTACCTGTACCATTTAAATCGACCTTAGGCGGAATCCCAGCTTTCATTTCTAAGGAAAGATTATCGGTAAAAAAGTAGTTGGTCATAATGCCGAGTGTAGTTACGCTATCGGCTTCTAAACCTGTCCCAGGGTTACTCCAAGCAGATAAGCCATCAATTTCAGCTTCGCCTGCTACGCTACCTTTGAGGTACTGTTTGCCATCAGTGCCTTTAAATGACACTAAACCTTGTTGAGTAATTCCTGTGTTTAGAATGGCTTCTTCACTTTTGAGCAGTGTAGAAAGCAAAGTTTTTTTGGTTGAGGCGCCACTGACCGATGTATCAATGGCATCAACCACGGAACTACCCAATACGTCGCCAACTTTCGCCTTTGTACCTTCATCAACAATGGTATTGACCTGAAATGGCTGTGCTTTACCTTGTGGCATCACATGCAATGCGCCGACTGAAACAGAAAAACGCTTAAATCCATTGCCATCTTTGAAGCTAAAGTAAGGGGATTCTGCATGTGCAAGCATAGGCAAAGTCATGCAAGATGTGGCGATACATAATAATGTTTTATTCATTGTCAGGACTCCGTGTCCGTATATTGCTAATAATTTTTCTAAGTTTGCATTATGCAAATAACGTGATTAATTTATTGTTTCTTAAAGCGAATGATTAAGTAGTTCTCCTGTTAAAACAACGCATTTATGTGGTATTTTTTGCGGTTTATATGTTTAGTTATGTAAATGTAAAAATAGCATCATTTTAATTTTATAATGTACTGACGCTTAATATGCGTCATTATAATCCTCGTTTGAGGACTCGAAAAGCGCAACAACTCAGATAGGTTGATTTTCTTTTTTGAGTTTCAAGTGCAAAGGATAGCGCATGAAAGCTATTTTTTTTGTACAATATGTGCAGTATTGATTGAGTAAATCACATGAGCACCCAAAATCCTCCCAAGAAAAAAGCTATAGCGAAACTTCCGTTTCCTATGGTTGTTGATGACCAAGTACAACAAGATTCAGCGCATAATCAAGTCCGTCCAAAGCCAGAAAACTATGCCGACCGTACTTGGATGCCCCCTCGTGGTACGCGTCGTTCAATGGGCAAGCGTTAATAAAAAAACCTGCATTTATGCAGGTTTTTTTACATTGATCATTTCATAGCGTTTAATTTTTTTAGCATTTAGCATTTAGCATTTAGCATTTAGCATTTAGCATTTAGCATTTAGCATTGCATAGTAGGCGTTCTTTTTCTGATACATCACTGCATCTGCTCGTTTCATTGTGTCTTCAACACGTTCATCTTTTAGTGAGCATGCATGCCCAATCGAAAGACTGATAGGATGGCTCGAGTGGAATTGATTGTCGACATGCATCAGTTCTTGTAAGCTGTTGAGGCAACTGTGCAACGAAGTTTCATCTGCATTTGGCAGTAGCAATACAAACTCATCTCCTCCAATTCTTGAAGCACTATATTGGGTATTGAGTATTAATTGATTTAATACATGCCCCATACGGCGTAGTTGTTCATCACCTGCATCATGCCCAAATTGATCATTGATATTTTTTAAACCATTTAAGTCGATAAAAATACATGAGACAGGGCGTTGCTGACTGCGCTCTAAGCGATTGATCTCATCAATATAAAAACTGCGGTTGTAGAGCTTGGTTAGGGCATCATGTTTGCCCAG
Organism: Acinetobacter sp. WCHAc060006; assembly: GCF_004209135.1. Lineage (NCBI taxonomy): Bacteria > Pseudomonadati > Pseudomonadota > Gammaproteobacteria > Moraxellales > Moraxellaceae > Acinetobacter > Acinetobacter sp. WCHAc060006. The sequence goes on from NZ_SGSS01000019.1 coordinate 59,763, forward strand.
ATATTCTAAATAATTTTCGGCTTTTTTACGCGCGGTAATATCAACCAAAGCGACTTGCACGGTACTCCAGCAATCTTCAAAGCCCGGAAAAACGGTAAATTGTAAGAGCACATGCCGAATGCTTCCATCTAGGGCATAGTTGATGGCTTCATGTTGATGATGAATTTTACCTGCCCATAAATCTAAGAGTTGGGCACGAAATGTTTGAGTCATTTCTTTGGCAAAAATTTTATGAGTATTTTGTAAAATACTGGGTTTGTCTGGTGCACCAAACAAATCGAGGGTCGCCTGATTCACATCCAAAATGATAATGTCTTTGATGCATTGCTGAATAAAATCAGGGTGTACATCTAAAAAGGTCGTGAAGTCTTCAATTCCAATCCGTCGTAATTGATCTAAGCGTTGTTTGATTTGGCTAAAGTCTTCAACCCAAAGTGAGGTTGGGGAGTAAATAAAGCGAGCTTCTGCCAATTGGCGGTTTTTTTCTTCTAAGCGACGTGCATTTTGGTAAGGCGTAATATTTTCTGTGCTAATTAATACTTGTGACCAATCATCTGCATAATCGGGCAGGATTGTGCAACGGAGTTGAATATCTAAACGCGTGCCATGAATCGTGTAATTGACTGCGGTATTGATATAGTGCGTTTTGCCTTCCCACAGTTGTACCAGTTCATCAATATGTGTGTGTAACATTTCTTGTTGAAAAATCTGATCCAAATGCGCACATAAATGACCAAAATCAGTAGCTTCGTAAAGGGCTAATGTTTGTGAATTGACGTGTAATATTTTAATTTTTTTAACACTTTCTCGAACCAAATCTAAGTTTTGTGACAAATGTTCGGCCAAGTTTTCAATACCATCTTCACGCCACTGCTGTAGCTGTTTTTTGACTGCGCTAAAGTCTTCCAACCAAAGTGGAATGGGTGACATATTAAAAATAGCATTGTCTTGATGAATCATGATGAACTCGAGAGCAGATGGACTTCAGGCTTTGGTTTGAAATGTATTATTTTAAAGTGTGCTTCAAGTCACAAAAATAACTGAAAATTACGAAAAAGCCAATCGGTGTGATTGGCTTTTTTTGATCTATTTTTTTGCTTTATGGGCGGGCTTGGGTGGCATGATTTCACGCTCTCCCAGCCAAATGTCGGCAAAATCCTTTTCGTTAAGATTATATAGTTCCAATAACGACAAAATGACGCCACCAAAAATCATCGGGCCTTCGGAATTACTTTGAAATTCGAAAATTTTGCCGTTTAAGTTATGCAAAATATCTGCGATTTCAAATACACGATCACGACCATTACTGTCAGTAGGATACATTTGTGTGTTGAGCAAAATTCTGGCCAAACTTTTTTCATTGTCTGTCAGCGCTAAGACATCAATTAGTTCGTCACTGACAGGAGCGAAAATCACGGAATCACGGAAGATTGTATGCAGGAGTTTTTTGCTAAGTTTAGGGAGTGGGCGCTCAACGAAAGCACGAAAAGACACTGGGAAAATCACATTATGTGAAATACCTTTAAACATCGGTGCGATTTCTTCAACCGTATAACCCGCAACACCGCATCCGATAGAGGTTAAAAAGTATTTTTGTTTTGGGTGATTTTTAGTGTAGATCTTAAAGTCATCTACATAGTGCTGTATTTGCGAGAGTGGCATTTGTTGCAGATGCTCATTCATGGTTGGAATAGCAAAGCTTTGTCCTGACCAACCACGGCCCACACCCTTCAGTGCGCCAAAATGCTGTTGAGCTGTTCGTGCGGCACCACCAGCATGTTGACCTGCTAAATTGCTGCCGAATACGAAGATGGTATCTTCTGGTAAAGATTTCACAATACTTTCGTCATGGTAATGGTAAGTCATTCGTATTCACTTATGCTGTGGTTTCATCTCATGGTGCAATTGCTTGATGACTTGGTCAAGTCATGAACAGATTATTTTTCTGATTTATAGGCATTTAGGTCTATTAAACTACTGAAAATGGGATGTTATCTGATCTGACAAATAGAATAGGCATGCATGCGCTACATATCAAAGCGTTGTGATATTGAATGGACTGCTGTGATGGTTCAATACAAGGCTGAACTTTTTACACATGAATGTTACAAGGCAACGTTGTATCGCTTAAACTAGCCCTCATAATTGATATTGATGTTTAGTCCGAGAATAAGCCGAATCCTATGAGTGATCCCCAGCCATTTGAATTAGTCACAAATTTTGAACCTGCCGGTGACCAGCCACAAGCCATTGAAAAATTGGTGCAAGGGGTGGAGCAAGGTATGCATGATCAGTTGCTATTGGGGGTAACAGGCTCAGGTAAGACCTATACCATGGCCAATGTGATTGCACGCACACAGCGACCAACCATTATTATGGCGCATAATAAAACGCTGGCTGCACAGTTATATGGTGAGTTTAAGTCGTTCTTTCCACATAATGCCGTGGAATATTTTGTCAGTTATTATGACTACTATCAGCCTGAAGCTTATGTGCCTTCATCGGACACATTTATCGAAAAAGATTCTTCAATTAATGATCATATTGATCAAATGCGTTTATCGGCAACGCGAGCGCTCCTAGAGCGTAAAGATGCGATTATTGTTGCATCAGTATCGGCAATTTATGGTTTGGGTGACCCAAATGCTTATATGAGCATGTTATTGCATATTGTGCAGGGCGATCGATTGAATCGAGATGATCTCATTCGTCGTTTAGTTGAAATGCAATATACCCGCAATGAGCTAGAGTTTTTACGTGGTACTTATCGTATCCGCGGTGAAATTTTAGATATTTTCCCTGCAGAATCGGATCAGTATGCAATTCGGGTTGAGTTGTTTGATGATGAAGTCGATTCGATCCGTTGGTTCGACCCGATCACAGGCAAAATGGTACGCAAAGTTCCACGCATCACAATTTATCCAAAAAGCCATTATGTGACGCCAAAAGATAACTTACGCCGTGCCATAGACACCATTCGCGAAGAACTCACCGAACGTTTGGGCTTTTTTAGAGCCAACGATAAATTGCTCGAAGCCCAGCGGATCGAACAACGCACCCGTTATGATTTAGAAATGATGCAACAATTGGGTTATACCAATGGCATTGAAAACTATTCACGTCATTTATCTGGCCGTCCTGCGGGGGAAGCTCCACCGACCTTGTTTGATTATATTCCAGAGGATGCTTTATTAATCATTGATGAATCGCATGTGACGGTGCCACAGATTGGTGCAATGTATAAAGGGGACCGCTCACGTAAAGAAAACCTAGTGAATTATGGTTTCCGTTTGCCGAGTGCTTTGGACAATCGTCCAATGAAATTTGAAGAATGGGAACGAATAGTACCTGCAACGATCTATGTGAGTGCCACACCTGCACGCTATGAATTAGAAAAATCTGAACAAATTGTCGAGCAAGTGGTACGACCAACAGGCTTAGTCGATCCAATCATTGAAATCCGACCTGTGCTGACACAGGTAGATGATGTGTTATCTGAAATTAACAATCGTCGAGAATTAAATGAACGCGTGTTAGTGACTACACTGACCAAACGCATGGCAGAAGACTTAACGTCCTATTTAAAAGAATATGGCGTGAAAGTTGCCTATTTACATTCAGATATCGATACCGTTGAACGGACAAAAATTATTCATGAACTACGTTCTGGCGTATACGATGCCATTGTAGGGATTAACTTACTGCGTGAAGGTTTGGACATGCCAGAAGTCTCGCTGGTGGCCATTTTAGATGCCGATAAAGAAGGGTTCTTGCGTTCAGAGCGATCACTGATTCAAACCATTGGTCGTGCAGCTCGTAATTTAAATGGTAAAGCCATTTTATATGCAGACCGAATCACGGATTCAATGCAAAAAGCAATAGACGAAACAGACCGACGTCGTGCTAAGCAAATCGAATTTAACCAAATTCATGGCATTGTGCCACGTAGTGCAGTACGTAAAGTGACGCAAGAAATTGATACAGGTGAAGTGCTTACAGATGATCAAGTCGATGCGAAAATTGATGAGCAAGCGAAAGCTTTAAGTGCAGATGAACAACATTTGCTGTCAGATCCAAAGCTCTTGGCTAAACACATGGCTAAGTTGGAAAAGGAAATGCTGAAAGCCTCGAAAGAGCTTCAGTTTGAGCAAGCTGCACGACTTAGAGACGAGATTTTGCGCCTAAAATCACAGTTGTTACAATGATTTTTAGTTCTTAGGGAGATGTAGATCATTACATAATTTAGACACATGGTCGATTTTCACGCGTTATTGTAAGTAGGAAAATTTGAGCTTAAATATGTTTTTTGAATCAAACTTAATCTATTTATATAAAAACTTAGGACTTTATTTATGATAAATCATCTCCCAAAAGCTGGCTTTAGATTGGCAAAAATTGTTGTAGGTGGTGCGGTAGTGGTGGGCTTAGGGGCTGCCACTATGGCTTATGCTCAAACCAAACCTTTGGCTGTGGTGGAGCGTGTTGAGCTTGATCGTTATTTGGGCACTTGGTATGAAGTGGCCCGTAAACCACTGGTCTTTCAAAATAAGTGCGATCGTGATGTGACTGCGGTATATACTTTAAATGTAAATGGCAATATCAAAGTAGATAATCGCTGTGTGATGAAAGATGGCAAAGTGACCTCATCGCTTGGTGAGGCATTTGTACAAAACGCACCGTTTAACAGTAAATTAAAAGTAAGCTTCTTGCCTGATGCCGTTCGTTGGTTACCTGTAGGTCGTGGCGATTATTGGGTATTAAAGATTGACGAAGATTATCAGACCGTTTTAGTGGGCGAGCCACGCCGTAAGTATTTATGGGTGTTATCACGTGTGCCACATCCTGATCAACACGTGATTAATGAATATTTAGACTATGCCAAAGGTCTTGGCTATGACTTAAGTGATGTTATTCATACCAAACAAAGTAAAAAAGCACCGCACTAATTTTAACTTATAGAACAAATGATAAAAAAACCATGCTTAAGCATGGTTTTTTTATTTGCTAGAATCATCCACTATTATAGATACTGTCTGCTGTTCATTTGAATATGCATAATCCAGAGGTTGTTTGAGGTGAATGATGTATAAAGGCGTTGCATTGTCTGTTTTGGCATCTGTCACTTTTGGTGTGTTGTATTTCTATACTCAGTTTTTACAGCCCTTGGATAGTGAGCAAACTTTTGCTTGGCGCATGTTGGCCACATTGCCATTTTTAACGCTGTTTATGTGGTATTCAGGTGATTTAAAACACGTTACAGCAATCTTTAAACGAATCGTGCAACAGCCTGCACTGTTGATTTGGCTCATTGTGAGCTCTTTATTGTGTACCACTCAATTGTGGTTGTTTTTGTGGGGTCCTATTAATGGGCGAGGCCTGCAAGTCTCCTTGGGCTATTTTTTATTGCCTTTGGTTATGGTGCTAGTAGGTTGTATTTTATATAAAGAAAAGCTGACAAATTGGCAGTGGGCCGCAGTGCTTTTAGCTGTATTAGGTGTAGGGCACGAAATATGGCGAATTGGCAGTATTGCTTGGGAAACCATTTATGTTGCTTTGGCTTATCCTTTATATTTCTTTTTGCGCCGTGTTTATAAAACAGATCACTTAGGTGGTTTTTGGTGGGACTTACTGCTGATTATTCCTGTGGCCATTTATCTAGGCTTTTTCTATAGTGATAGTGTTCCTTTAATTGCACAATTTCCACATTTAATTTTTGCAGTCATTGGTTTGGGTATATTAAGTGCTTTTGGTTTAGGGAGTTATATTTTAGCCAGTCGCATGTTGCCATTTGTCATCTTTGGTTTACTTAGTTATTTAGAGCCAATTTTATTGGCTTTTGCCTCTTTAGTTTTGGGCGAGCGTATTGAAGCCAACGAATGGCTCACTTATATTCCAATTTGGTGCGCGGTATTATTATTAATGGTGGAAGGTACAGTGCATGTATTTAAGCAAAAGCAAAAAGAAAAAATGTTGCAAAAAAATGTCGCTGCTTTTCAAAAGCGTTTAGATCCATAAATATCAATCCTGATTCAAAGCTAGCGATATTGATCAAAAATGATCAAGACGGATTAATATATCATTTTGATTGATATCGCGATAAGAAAGAATGTTCAATTAAAAAAATAAAAAAAACTTAGAGCCGATACGTCTTCGAAAATATAGCAATTTTTTAAAAATCAGATAAACCGTTTATCTTTTCGCTCAAAGACAGAATCACGCTATTGATTAAAAAATGATAACTGTTTAACATTTATGCTTATAAAAAGACGAATGCTTTAAACTTAAATAAATTTCACAAAACTTGAGGGCTAGGACATGCAAAATAGCAGTATTCCATATCAAATACGCGCCGCATTATTGCAGCTAGAACCTAGCCTTGATGTGGATTGGGAAGCGCGCCTAACTAAGATTCTTGAAGAATCTGACATGGCTTTGCGCGAAGAGATTGATCATCAAATTTTAAAAAGCAAAGAAATCTATTGGAACCGCATGACAGGTGGTTTTGAGTACAAAGCGTCATCCAGTTTGGCTATTTTAAAACACAGCCTTAGCAATGATCGCATGCAACATATTGCCAAAACGCTGAGCGAATCTTTAGAAGACCTTAAATCTATTCAAGACAGCACACAAATTGCGGATTATTTGGAAAATGCGATAGAGCAAATTGACCAGATTTCTGTAGATGAAAACTTTATGTTGCAACGCGAAAAATTAATGATTCGCCGTACTTTTTTACTCAATGCAGCAAAAGTCATTCGTCGTATGGTGATTACACCGCCAGAAGGGATCCGTAAGCTCACAGAGTCGCAGATTAAATGCTTTATTATTGAAGTATTTATTAAGCAACAATTATTAGGTTATTGGTTTAAACCTTTGTTGAAACGCCATTCGGACATTATGAAGCATCCGATTTTCCGATATTATTTGAGCAAACAACAAAAAATCCGTCATTTTGAATTGGTAAAAACCTCACAATATATTTTTGTGACCGCGCCTGTAATGCAGGTAGAGCAAAATCCCTATTCAATTCGACGCTTTTTAACCGAAGAGAAAGGGGCAATCGAAGCGCAAACATTTTTAAATGTGATTGTGTTGGATATGCAGGCCACTGAAGAAAATGAATATATTGATCACTTTAAATCTTTAATTGAATGCATGGTGACTGTACAAAGCCAAATTCATGTTGATGTGATGGATATTGTGTTGCAATTGGAAGAGGTTTGCGAAAAATCTTTAATTCCATTACTCATTGAACCGATTCAATTTGTAGCTAAAAATGCAGATGTGGTAGCACAAATGCATTTGAAAAAATTTGAAAATATATTAACCACTGATTTTTTTAAACCTGTCTATGAAGCGATTAAATCGCATTTGTCACATATTGAAGAATTCGATTATTTATATTTAAGCGTACATCGTCTATATTCAGAATTACTCGCGTATTATCGTGAGTTTAAACAACAACCTGCATTGGTATTTAATCAGCATGTGCAGTTGTTTGAATATAAAATGGTCGGCTATTTGAAATTATTAGAAAAACGTCGACAAGATACTTTTGTGCCTCTGAATCAACATGAGTGGGAAGTCATGCATCAACGCTCACTGAAACCATTGCAAGATATTCGTTTTGCAATGACAGAGCATTTGCTGGATTACCGTGAACTGACAATCTATATCAATAAATTGAAACGCCAAAGTGCTGAGAAAGGCTCATTCTTTAAGCGCATGACCAAGAGTAATCAAGCAGAGCGTGATTTGGCTGAAGCATATAAGCTCGGGCAACAAATGAAGCACAAAATGTTTATGAGTGTTTTGCAAGCACCACGCCAGAATCCGAAATGTTCAGTCTTTTTAGAGTTTGAGACTTTACATAATTTCAGTGAACATGAGCGCCACTATGCATTTCCATGTGGTGACAATGGCATTACACGCTTACCAATTTTGCTTCGCTTACCCGAAACCTATTCAGATTTTGATGTAGAAGACTTTAATGCCTCTATTAATTTTGACCTTAACTTTTCTGTGGCGTCAAAAGCTGAAAAAACCAGTTATGAGTTAAATTACTCACATTGATAAGGACTTTAATTGTAAACAGCTTAATTCACTGATTGATAAAGAAACGATTAAATAAAAATGTATTTTAGGGGCGCTAAAATGCATTTTAAAAATCTTTTAAAACAAAATCATAAAAATAATTACAACTATTTTTATAATTTATAGTGAATATATAAGAAAATAAGCCTCCAATATCAGCTTTTGGATTCTATCTTTTAGATAATTCCATTACAATTGTCGGGTTTTGAAATTTAAGCTTCGATTTACAATTAATTAGAGGACGTATCTGTGAGCAAAGACACTATCGTTGCCCTACATGCAGAGCACCAAGGTCGCTGGAAAAACCGTGAAGAACTTGCGGAACGTATGATTGCCCTAGTGGGTCAGTTATACCGTGAAAAAAACATCGTAGCTACAGTATACGGTCGTTCTTTAATTAACCGTTCAGTGATTCAAATTCTTAAAGCTCACCGTCGTACTCGCGTATTAGACGTTGAACTTTCAGTAGTAAACACATTCCCAATTCTTGAAGCTTTGGCGAAAGTTGAAAATATCGGTACTGCTGAAATCGACTTGGGCAAACTTGCTGTTGAATTTAAAGAAAAAGGCGGCGACATCGACGCATTTGTTGCTGATGCTGTTAAATCATTACAAGGTAATGCTGCATCTGTAGAAAACAAAGATGTAGTTCTTTACGGTTTCGGTCGTATCGGTCGTATTCTTGCGCGTTTAATGATTGGTCAATCTGGTTTAGGCCGTGGTCTTAACCTAAAAGCAATCGTTGTTCGTAAATCATCTGACGGTGACCTAGAAAAACGTGCTTCTTTACTTCGCCGTGACTCTATTCACGGTCCATTTGCAGGCACAATTTCTGTAGATGAAGAAAACGAAGCAATCATTGCAAATGGTCAATTCATTAAAGTGATCTATGCATCTAATCCAACTGAAGTTGATTACACTGCATACGGCATTAACAATGCACTTGTGATTGATAACACAGGTAAATGGCGTGATGCTGAAGGTCTTGCACAACACCTTCAATGCCCAGGCGCTGCGCGCGTAATTCTAACTGCACCTGGTAAAGGTGACATGAAGAACGTTGTATTTGGTGTGAACCAAGCAGACATCCTTGATGAAGATACAATCATCTCTGCTGCAAGTTGCACAACAAACGCAATCACACCAACACTTAAAGTGTTACATGACAAATATACAGTTCTTGGCGGTCACGTTGAAACAGTTCACTCGTTCACAAACGACCAGAACTTAATCGACAACTACCATAAAGCTGACCGTCGTGGCCGTGCTGCAACATTGAACATGGTAATCACTGAAACTGGTGCTGCGAAAGCAGTTGCTAAAGCGCTTCCTGCACTTAAAGGCAAATTGACTGGTAACTCTGTACGTGTACCTACACCAAACGTTTCTCTTGCAATCTTGAACTTAACTTTGGATAAAGAAGTTGAACGTGACGAAGTAAATGAATACCTTCGCCAAGTTTCAATCAACTCTAACCTTCAAGGTCAAATCGGTTATACAAACTCTACTGAAGTTGTATCTTCTGACTTTATTGGTTCACGTACTGCAGGTGTATTTGATGCGCAAGCAACAATTACTGCTGGTAACCGCTTAACTGCATACGTATGGTATGACAACGAAGTTGGTTATAGCTGCCAAGTACTTCGTATTGCAGAACAAATGGGCGGCGTAAGCTATCCAAAAGTTCCTGCTGAAACTAATGCATAATTAGTTCAGTGCGGTACAAAAAGAGCCTCTTATGAGGCTCTTTTTTATTGCAGATAATTTAGCTTTAAGCATGGCTTGGTGATTGTTTTTGAATGGATTGATGCACATAAAGTCTAAATAAAGAACAATTGATAGGATCAACTTTTCGCTTCTTGTGGGTGTTTATGCGTATTGTGCACGTATTTTACTTACAGTACTGAAGTATAGGCTTTTTAGAATTTGAACAACTAATCTATGCTAAGTTAAACGCGGTTAAACTATTTTGAATAGAAGAATATGCTAAACATTGAGATTAAAACTTTAGAGATGAATGATGTTCAAGATTTTAGAACAATCAGACTTTCAGCTTTAGAAAAATCGCCAAAAATGTTTGGATCTACGTATTTGGCTGAGCTAGATAAATCATTAATATTTTTTGAAGCCTGCTTATCAAATTCGACGGTATTTGGTGTATATCAAAAAAATAAAATCATAGGCTTAGCCACATTAACACAAGAAGTTGGAGCAAAATTTGCTCATAAAGCACATTTATCGAGTGTTTTTATTGAGCCTGAATTTCAACAAAAAGGCATTGCAACGATGCTACTCAATACAATTATAAAATATAGCAAAAATAATGTAGAACAAATTCTACTCACTGTTGCAGATGACAACAAACCCGTCATTCAGCTTTATGAAAAATGTGGTTTTCAAACCTATGGCATTGAACAAAAAGCTTTAAAAGACAATGATGAATATATTGATGAACGACTAATGAAGCTTTTTATG
>NZ_SGSS01000002.1:0-218489 GCF_004209135.1 Acinetobacter sp. WCHAc060006
CAAATAGAAAGTTGACCATGAGATGCCTGTGTATCGCTTGAACTGAGGATCAGAAAGCTTGTTTGAATCGATGTATTTCATCCGCAGATTATGCACGAATGCTAAGAAATCCGGAGTGCAAATATTAACCAAAAAGAAGATCGTTTTTTGATTTATGAAAGAGATCTTTTGAAGAGCGGTGAAATAATTACAGTTGATAATTTTTTTACAATGCCAGTGAATTCAAATTATTTCGTATTTGAGCATGATAATAAATTATATTGGGCTGAGTTTACGGATGCTCAAGGCAATGTTTTTACCGATCTTATCCGTTATCATCCATTAGATTCGAGCTTGGTTGGAGCAACAGGTGGTGGAGGTGTTTTTGCTGGAATATGGCCTTGGGCTTTAGGGGCTGTAGCTATTGGAGGTGGTGTTGCAATTGCCAGTAATAACTCAAACTCAAAAGATTCAGTACCTACAACCAGTGATACGACAGCACCTGATAAACCTCAAATTACTGCTTTCGACGGTAAGGTGCTACAAGGCAAAACTGAGCCAAATGCTGTTGTTAATGTGAAGGATACTACGGGAAATTTGCTCGGTTCTGCAATTGCAGATAGTAATGGTAATGTCACTATCAATTTTCAGCCACCTTTGACTGAAGGTAAAATTGTAGATGTCACTGCTGTAGATCAGTCTGGTAATATTTCAGATAAAATTCAAACATCTGTGCCAGATAGCACAAGTCCGCAGATGACCAGTGCCGTGGTAAATGCTGCAGGCGATATTATTTTAGGTTTTAACGAAGCACTAGATCCAAATGCCAATATAAATCCAGCAAAATTTATTGTTGTTGTGGATGGAAAAGTTGTTTTACCTGCCGAATATTCAGTAAGCATCAATGGTCAGCAAATAGAAATAAAATTAGATAATAAAATTTATGCAGGTCAGGATGTTCAAGTTATTTATACAGATACAAACCCCAATGTGAATGACAGCACTGGCGTCATCCAAGACATCGCAGGCAATGATGCCAATGGCTTTAGCACCAACAACTTAATTGGTGGTCTGGTCAACGGCTCGACCCAAACCCCGCCAGCGACACCAGACACCACAGCACCGTACTTAAGCAGTGCAAGCGTTGCGACGGATGGTAAGAGCATCAGCCTAAGCTTCAGTGAAACATTAGACTCTGGGGTAAAACCAGCAGGGGCACAATTCAATGTCTTGGTGAATGGCCAATTACAGACCATTAGCGATACAGATGCCAGCATCAACGGCAACACCGTGACTCTCATACTGCCACAAACCATCTACAGCACCGATGTGGTGAACGTGGTCTATGCAGACAAAACACCAATCCTGAATGACAGCACTGGCGTCATCCAAGACATTGCAGGCAATGATGCCAATGGCTTTAGCACCAACAACTTAATTGGTGGTCTGGTCAACGGCTCGACCCAAACCAAGCTTATTGCTACAGATGATACGCTTATACTTGATATTATTTCTAAAACAACAGTAGCCCATGCAGCACAAACCAGTAGCAATTTAGATGTGATTGGTCTTTTGGATTCAAACTACAACGCTGGCAATAGTGCATCCGTTACCGTTGCAGCAAATAGTGCAGGTACGCTTTCGATCCAAATTAAGCAGACAGCGTTAGTATCTGTTGCCAATGCTTTTAGATTGGATGTTATTGATGCGACAGGTAAGGTGGTTTATTCAGCAGTAACATCGAATTCTTTACTTGGTAACGTCGCTGGCTTGCCTGTTTTAGGTTTACTTGGAAATGATACTTTAGCTGCCACAATTAATGGACTTGAACCGGGTACTTATAATGTTGTGGTACGTAGCGACTCAAGTCAGTTAAATCAATTGGTACAAGGCTTAACGATTGCCGATTTGGGTGCCAATGGTATGGTTTTAGGTGCTGATAATCAGGTATTGATCGTAAATGCTGTTAAAAGCGCACTCGGTGGCGGTGCAATTGCAGATAGTATAGGTGTGCTATTAAATGGCATATTAACACCATTGAATGGCTCGGGTTTGGGTGTTGTTGTTGGTGAAATTACAACATTGCTAAATGCTCAAAGTGGATTGTTAGCACCGTTATTTGTTACAGGTGGGTTATTAACATTAACGGATAAAGTCTTGGATGCTGTATCGCAGGCTTTGTTAAACAATACTTTGACTATACTGCAAGATACGAACATTACTACGCAGTTAACCGAAACTGTATTTGGTAATTTTGATCAAGTGGGTAACGTGATTACAGGTGTTGGCGGTGCTTCAGCAGATACGCCAGCTATAGGCTCTGAGCTTATAAAAGTTACCTTCAATGGCAAAGATTATTTCCCAGATAGTCTTACAAATAAAATTACGGTTTATGGTGTGTATGGCAAGCTCGTTATTGATAAAACAGGGGATTATACCTATATAGTCACTAATGCAAATTCTGTTGGTCAGTCAGATAGTTTTAGCTATACCATCAAAAACGGTACAGATCAGGCCAGTGCAGTCCTTAAAATCAATATTGTTGATCATACAGTGGGACAATTAACTGCTGTACTTGCTCAGGATACGGGATCTCTCGCGACGGATCATATTACTTCAAATGGTAAAATCAATATCGATGGGCTTGAACAAAGGGCTACATGGTATTACAGCAAAGATGGTACGACATGGGTTCAAGGTTCTGGCAAAAGCTTCACTTTGACAGATGGAACTTATAATAATCTGCAAGTTAAACAGGTTGATACAGCTGGAAATAGTTCAGTTACAAACTTACCTGTGATTACGGTTGATACGACAGCACCTAAGCTTGCCATTTTAAGCGCGCAGGATGACACAGGTTCAAGTCAAGGAAGCTTATACAGTGGTGGCTCAACCGATGATACGCAGCCGACTTTATATGGTACTGCTGATCCTGGTGCAAGTATTAGTCTTACATTGCCAGATGGTACGTTAACATCTGTAATAGCTGATGCAATTACAGGAAAGTGGTCTTATACACAACCTACAGCTTTGGCGATAGGCACACATACTTGGTCGGCAACTACGACAGATGTAGCTGGAAATCAATCAACATCTACTTTTGATTTATCAGTAAAAGGTGCTGACCCAGTGATTGCCAATACACTACCTGTGGCGATTATTCAAACAGGTTCTTTACTTGGCTTGGTTGGCGCAGATTTACTTGGTGTTCTGAAATTGGAAGATCGACCATTTGCTGCCTATGATGTAAATAATGATTTGAAACAAGTAGAAATATCTCTTGTTTCAGTAATGACTTTAGCTGGAGGCTGGAAATATTCAACAGTACTTGCAGATCAGTTAGGTCTTCAAGTTGTTCAAACTTATGATGCAGGTGTATTAGGAGCTATCGCTGCAACTTATGGATTAAGAATTTCGGCGTCGGATGGGGGATTGGTTTCTAATGCTGCTATTTTAGAATTCTTAAGCACAGTCCATCAGTCAGCCTTACTTGGATTAAATGTGGCAAGTACATTAATAGTAGATGTGTGGGATGCGACACAATCAGGCATACCTAGTCCTACTTCTACAATACCTACATTTATTGCAAATGCATCCCCAATATTACCGCTCGTACCGATAATTCCGACGCCTCAGTCTCCAACAGGTCAATCCACTACAACCTTAGCCGATGTGAAACTGTTGGGTGCATCGCCGACTTACTTTGATCAAGCCGCTGATTATGATCAGCACGCTAATAGTACAGATGTCCGAATTTATGGATCAACTGGAAATGACACGTTAACAGGCGGTTCAGGTCATGACTTGTTAAGAGGTGGTGACGGCACAGATACATTAAATGGTGGTGCTGGTAATGACACACTCTTTGGGGGAGCAGGCGATGACGAATTGATTGGTGGTACAGGCAAAGATCTTCTGATTGGTGGTGCAGGGAATGATCTGTTAAGTGGTGGCGCTGGTTCAGACACCGTAATCTTTGAATTGCTGAACGCGGCGGATAATGATGGTGGCAATGGCCTGGACACATGGAATGATTTTCATCTTGGCAATGTAAATACTGATACAGAGGCAGATAAAATAGATATTTCTGCGCTACTGGATAGTAATGTGAATGCAGGTAATTTGGATCAGTTTGTGAAGTTGACTTATGACAGTGGCAATAAAACAATGACTGTTTCAGTCGATCGGGATGGTTCGGCAGGAGCACACGCTGCTGTTGATTTATTAATTTTAAACAATCAAAACACAGATTTTTCACTGGAAGATTTACTGAAAAACCAACAAATTTTATTTTAATTCATGAGATAGAAAATCCCGCCTTGCGCGGGATTTTTTTATTTTGTAATTCAACTTGTATGAAAGGAGTGAATTTGAAAAAATTTGTTTAAATAACTTTAAATAAAAAGCGTATTGAATGCCAAATACTCCTCCTACAATTGCACAGTGGTTAAAGCCACTATCAGCACGTGATCCCCACGAAAAGCACCGTGTTGCGACCTCGCTCGAATTACTTTTTGATTTAATTTTTGTGGTTGCCATCGCAACAGCAGGGCAACAGCTACACCATGCAATTGTTGAAAATCATTTAGCTCATGGCTTAATGCTCTATGGCATGGTGTTTTTTGCGCTTTGGTGGGCATGGATGAACTTTAGCTGGTTCGCTTCTGCTTATGACAATGACGATGCTTTTTATCGCATAGTGACTTTTGTACAGATTATTGGTTCATTGGTCATTGCCGCGGGCATTCCTAGCGCATTTCAACAGCAAGACTTCGATGTGATTATTATTGGTTATGCCATTATGCGTTTGGGGCTAGTCACACAGTGGTTTAGGGTGGCCAAGCATGATCCCGAACGGCGTAAAACTGCATTACGTTATGCAAGCGGTATTATTTTAGTGCAATTGGGCTGGTTGTTTTTTCATTTTTCCCCTGTCAATTTTACTGGTTATTTGTTCATTTTACTGGTCATTGCGGAACTGTGTGTGCCTATGTTTGCAGAATCAGCCAGCCGTACGCCATGGCATGCCCATCATATTGCTGAGCGGTATTCGTTACTGACCATTATTGTATTGGGTGAATCTATTGTGGGATGTTCGATTGCCATGACAGATGCATTATCCAATCAGCGCTTTAGTACTGAGCTTATTTTTCTCATGATTGGTGGCTTGGTCATGATGTTTACCATGTGGTGGGCATATTTCGACAGTGAAATCGCGGAGCGATTAAATAGCAGAAAAATGGCCTTTGCATGGGGTTATGGGCATTTCTTTGTGTTCATTAGTATTGCGGCCTTAGGTGCCAGCTTGGCTGCGGCCGTAGATGTGGTTTCACATGAGGCTTTAATTAGCTCAATGCGTGAAAGCTATTTTGTGGCAACTTGTTTGGTTTTATACACCACCAGTTTATATGTATTACATGAGGCACATCATCAGGTAGGTTTTAAAAAGCTGTTGTATCCACTGATTGTCGTGATTGTGCTAGCTATTCCGCAGTTTATTGAGCCTGCTGGCTATGCCATATTTGCCATGGCCGTAGCGTATGCTTTACGCTTGATTTTAGCGAAAAGCTTTATTGCACAGCCGAAGAATCAAGTCTGATTGAGTGAATTTTTCACATCTTCCACAATAAAAAATCCTGTCTCGGCAGGATTTTTTACATAAACAGAATTGAAAGTTTGACTAAGATTTTATTTATCTTTTTGTGTTTATTGGTTTTAATTTTACTATTTATTAATAATCAAATATTTAGTTCTAGATTTTTAAATTATTAAAAATATGTATTTTACAAAAAAATCACCAAAACTAATACTTTTTAAATATTATTTACATTAAAAAAATATAAAGGGAGTACCATAAATATACATAAATTGTGATCTAGGCACTATTTAAATGAACCTCTCTTCATTAAATAAGGCTGTATATGCAACTTTAGTGGTTTTTTTATTTTCTAATTCAGTTGTTTATGCGGCAGATGCATTTAATCCAGAAAGCCAATGGATGTTGGGTGACTGGAATGGACAACGTACCGATCTGCAAAACAAGGGTTATGACTTTAGTTTTGGTTATACCGGTGAAATGGCAACATTGCTTGATGCTAAAAATACATCTAATCATGGCACGGAGTACGCCGACCAATTTGCAATTGGAACACATCTTGATTTAGAAAAAATTGCAGGTTGGAAAGACACCGAAGCACAAATTACCGTGACACAGCGTAATGGGCGCAATCTTTCAAATACTTCTGAAGCTTTAGCAGGGCATTTGAGTTCCGTTCAAGAGGTGTGGGGCCGCGGTCAAACATGGCGCCTAACAGACTTTTGGATTAAGAAACAATTCTTAGATCAGAAATTAGATGTGAAAGTGGGCCGTTTTGGTGAAGGTGAAGATTTCAATAGCTTTGACTGCGATTTCCAAAACCTTGCACTTTGCGGTTCACAAGTCGGTGATTGGGTAGGCGACCAGTGGTACAACTGGCCTGTCAGTCAGTGGGCTGCTCGTGTGAAATACAGTATTCGTCCAGATGTGTTTGCCCAAGTTGGTGTGTATGAATACAACCCTGAAAACTTAGAACGTGGTAAAGGCTGGAATTTAAGTACGGATGGTTCACATGGTGCCATTATTCCTGCAGAAGTGGTTTGGTCACCTAAACTGGGTACAGCCAAACTGCCGGGTGAGTACCGTGTGGGTTACTACTACAGCACAGCAGATGCGAATGTCATCAACAGCCCAGTGAATGAACAAGACCATCATCAAGGTGGCTGGGTGGTTGCTAAGCAACAACTGACTGCACATAAAGATGATGCATCACGTGGTTTAAGCGGTTTTGTTAATCTGACCATGCATGATTCAGACACCAATAATGTCAGCAATATGCAAAATGTCGGTTTGGTCTACAAAGGTGCATTTGATGCCCGTCCGAAGGATGAAATTGCAATTGGTGTAGGCCGAATCAGCATTAATGATGATGTGAATGACGCCAAAATTGCCAATGGCACCGTGGATGCCCGTGGTCTGCAAAGCGAAGAGTATGACGCAGAAATTTATTACGGTTTTCATGCCGCAAACTGGTTAACCATTCGCCCGAATGTCCAATATGTACGCCACGTGGGTGCATATAAAAATGGCGAAAATGCTTGGATTGGCGGTATTAAATTCAATACCTCATTTTAAGTGCGTGTTCTTAGTTGCAAACGTACTATTGATTCATACGGCACTTTGATGCATTCATAATTCATGCATGTTGATGGTATCACTGCATTTGGAACTAAGAATAATAAGGTGCCCGTGGATTCCCCATCCATCGGCTTTCTATAGAATCTTTTAAAGGTGTTCAACATGAATACTTCGACATCAGGTTCAGTGCTTAAAACGATTTTAGCAGTCATTGCTGCAATCTTCGGTTTAGGCCTACTGATTGGAGGGATTTATCTTGCAGTACTGGGTGGGTCTTGGTACTACATCATTGCAGGTATTCTCTTCATCGCAACTGCAGTTCTATTACAAAAGCTAAAAAGTTCTGCACTTATTGTCTATGCCGTACTTGTACTCGGTACTGTGGTGTGGGGGCTTTGGGAGGTTGGTTCAGACTTCTTTGCGCTTGCACCGCGTTTAGATATTTTAGGTGTTTTTGGTTTATTGCTACTTATTCCAGCAGTAACCCGTGGTTTTGATGCATCGAAAACCGCAAAAATGGTGCTGGGCGGTTCATTGCTAATTACGATTTTAGTGATGATCTACTCTATTTTTAATGACCCGCAAGAAATTCATGGTGAGTTAAAAACTCAGCAACCCGCACAGCACGCAGCAATTCCGGGTGTAGCGGATGAAGATTGGCCTGCTTATGGCCGTACACAATCAGGTTTGCGTTATTCTCCTTTAAAACAAATTAACTCAGACAACGTCAAAGATCTGAAAGTGGCTTGGGAATATCACACAGGTGAGTTTAAAACTGAGAATGACTCAGGTGAAACCACGAACCAAGTCACACCAATTAAAGTGGGCGACAACATGTACATCTGTACAACCCACCAAAAATTGACAGCGTTGGACCCTGCTACGGGTAAGGCGAAATGGACTTTTGATCCGAAGTTAGTCGCAGACAATACATTCCAGCATTTAACCTGCCGTGGCGTATCTTATTTTGATGCAAATAATACCGTTGGTTTTGAAGCAAGCTTAGCTGCCAAAAAAACTACATCTGTTGAATGTCCACAAAAAGTGATTCTTCCGGTGAACGATGGCCGACTTGTTGCGGTAAACCCAACTACAGGTAAACCATGTTCTGACTTTGGTCATAATGGTGAAGTTGATCTGCAAAAAGATATGCCATTCCCTTATCCAGGCGGTTATGTGCCAACATCACCTCCAGTGGTCACAGGTACAACCATTATTATTGCTGGTTCAACCACAGATAACTTCTCTA
This sequence comes from Acinetobacter sp. WCHAc060006, assembly GCF_004209135.1. Lineage (NCBI taxonomy): Bacteria > Pseudomonadati > Pseudomonadota > Gammaproteobacteria > Moraxellales > Moraxellaceae > Acinetobacter > Acinetobacter sp. WCHAc060006. Next base: position 8,403 of record NZ_SGSS01000002.1, read on the forward strand.
CAGAAGAACCATCTGGTGTGATCCGTGGTTATGACGTAAATACGGGTGCGTTACTTTGGGTATTTGATACAGGCGCGGAAGATCCAAACAAAATTCCAGCACCAGGTCAAAAATATGTTCAAAACTCACCAAATGCATGGGCACCTTTAGCATACGATGCAAAACTTGATATTGTGTATGTTCCTACAGGCGTAGGTACTCCAGATATTTGGGGTGGTAACCGTACCAAGTTACATGAGCGTTATGCAAATTCAATGCTTGCCTTGAATGCCACTACAGGTAAATTGATTTGGAATTTCCAAACCACACATCATGATTTGTGGGATATGGATGTACCATCTCAACCATCACTGGCAGATATTAAAGACAAAGATGGCAATATTGTTCCTGCAATCTATGTTTTAACCAAAACTGGTAATGCCTTTGTGCTTGACCGTCGTAACGGGAAAGCGATTGTGCCAATCACAGAAAAGCCTGTTCCTCAAACAGTGAAACGTGGTCCGCAAACCAAAGGTGAGTTCTATTCTAAAACGCAGCCATTCTCTGACTTTGATATGGCACCTAAAGACAAACTGACTGACAAACAAATGTGGGGTGCCACGATGTTTGACCAATTGGTGTGCCGTGTTGCGTTTCATAAATTGAATTACGATGGCATTTATACACCGCCATCTGAAAATGGCACTTTGGTCTTCCCAGGTAACTTGGGTGTGTTCGAATGGGGTGGTATGTCGGTTAACCCTGATCGTCAAATCGCTGTAATGAACCCTATTGGATTGCCATTTGTCACCAAGTTGATCCCTCAAGATCCGAACCGTAAACAAACTGCAAAAGGTGCGGGTACAGAAGCAGGTGTTCAGCCAATGTATGGCGTGCCATACGGTGTTGAAATCAGTGCGTTCTTATCGCCATTTGGTTTGCCATGTAAACAGCCTTCTTGGGGCTTTGTGGCGGGTGTAGATTTGAATACACATGAAACAGTTTGGAAACGCCGCATTGGTACCATTCGTGACAGTATGCCGGGTATTCCATTGCCACCATTTAAAATGGGTGTGCCAATGTTGGGTGGTTCAATCTCAACTGCAGGTAATGTCATGTTTGTAGGTGGTACACAAGATAACTATATCCGTGCCATTAACGTGACTAATGGTGATGAGCTTTGGAAAGGTCGTCTTCCTGCGGGTGGTCAAGCAACGCCAATGACTTATGAAATCAACGGCAAGCAATACGTTGTGATTATGGCAGGCGGTCATGGATCATTTGGTACCAAAATGGGTGACTCACTGGTTGCCTATGCACTGCCTGATCAAAAATAAGTAAGCCGATGACTCATATAAAAAAAGCCTGATTCGTCAGGCTTTTTTTATCCAGATTTCTAGAGAGCATCGAAAGTGATTGACGCATAAAAGTAGTGTTGATTTGTTGCTTAAAAAACCAATAAGCTGAATGTCACTTTAAAATGTTCAGAAAATACAGATTTCAAAAAAAACAGATGATGTACTCATGTTGCACCATTTTTATTGAGTGACTTAAATATAAGGTTTGTCATTTATGTATGATCAGCAGAATTTCCCTTTTTTTAAAACAACGTTATCTTTATTGATCGCATGTATTGGGCAGAGTGTTTATGCAGTAGATGACACAACAAAAGTTCAAACATTAGATACCATTGTCATAGAAGCCACACGCACAGATCATGATGTTATGGCAACGCCTGCATCTGCGTATTACATCCAGCAGGAGCCACAAAAAGGCATGAACGTTAACCTGTCCGAAGCCTTAAAAGGTGTGCCGGGTTTACAGCTGAATAACCGTGAAAACTATGCACAAGATTTGCAAATTTCCATGCGGGGTTTTGGCGCTCGTTCAAGTTTTGGTGTACGTGGAGTGCGTTTATATGTTGATGGCATTCCTGCGACCATGCCAGATGGACAAGGCCAAACGTCGAATATTGATTTAAATAGCCTTGATCATATTGAGGTTTTGGGTGGCGGACTGTCTTCACTATATGGCAACTCATCAGGCGGCACAATTCTAACCACAAGCCGTGAAGGGCAAGGGCAGGACTCCATTACGTTGGGTTACTCAGGCGGTAGCGAAAATAAAGGTCAGGCCAGTGTTGTACTGCAAGGCGGTGCAAAAAATGCCAACGAACCGAGCTATATCTTTAGTTCATCTTATTTTGATACCGATGGCTTTCGAGATCATAGCGCAGCCAATAAAGTTTTAAGCAATGCCAAACTGACTTGGAACTTGGATGATGGTTCTAAAATTAATTGGATTAATAATTACGTTAAAATTGATGCAGATGATCCGGGTGGTTTAACACGAGATCAATGGAAAGAGAATCCAAAGCAAGTGGCGGGCAATGTGTCCCTTTATAATGCCCGAAAAGAAATTGAGCAGCTGCAAACGGGTTTAACCTGGAATAAACCGATTAATGATCAGCAAGAAATTTATGCCATGGCCTATGCGGGTCAGCGTTCTGTAACGCAATATCAATCGATTCCGCAAACAGCGCAGGGCGGTGCCAATCATGCAGGCGGTGTGATTGATTTTGATCGTAATTTTTATGGTACAGATCTGCGCTGGACAGGCAAAGAACTTTTGCCTAATTTAAAACTGATTGCGGGTGTTGCAATAGATGCCATGACGGAAGAACGCCGTGGTTATGAAAACTTTGCTGGAAGTGTATTGGGTGTAAAAGGCGATTTACGGCGCAATGAAGACAATAGCTTATGGAATATTGACCCTTATGCCCAAGCTTCTTATGCCTTAACTGATGCCGTAAATGTAGATGCAGGTTTGCGTTATAGTAATGTGCATTTTAAAACCGAGGATCATTTTTTAAGTAATGGTGATAACTCAGGTAAAACGGATTATCAAAAACTGTTGCCCTCACTGGCTTTGAGCTGGCAGATTGCTCCTGAACTGATGGCTTATGCGAGCTATGCGCAAGGTTTTGAAACGCCTACATTTACTGAAATGGCTTATCCAGCAGTCACAACAAACACGCCTTTTAGTTTAAAAGCGGCCGAAAGTGAAACCTATGAGCTGGGTTTAAAGTCGGATAATGCACTGGGGAAATTTACCGCTGCTGCGTTTTATACCCTGACTCAAGATGACATTGTGCCTCTTAAAAATGAAGGCGGTAAGGCAACCTTTCGTAATGCCGACCAAACTTTAAGACAAGGCATTGAATTGTCATGGCAAAAAGATGTATGGCGTGATTTGACCGCACAAGCCAGCTATAGCTATATAGATGCAACTTTTGATAAAGACACGGTAGATATTGCAGGGATTAGCCCAATTCCAAACGGCAACAATATTCCGGGGATTGCCAAAAATCAGGCGTTTTTAGCTTTAGGGTGGAAACCTGAAACTGGTTTACACGCAGGTGTTGATGTGCGTTATAGCGATAAAGTTTATGTAGATGATATTAACTCGGATACAGCACCGAGTTATGTGGTTGCTGTTGCAAATATTGGCTACAAATGGACAGTGAATGACTGGGCATTTAATACCTTTGCCCGTGTCGATAATTTATTTGATAAAGATTATTCGGGTTCTGTGATTGTGAATGAAAGTAATAAGCGCTTTTTTGAGCCAGCAGAAGGGCGAAATTGGAGTGCGGGCTTGAGTGTGACGAAGAGTTTTTAATAGAAATATCATTGTTGCAGCTTTTATTTTTATTTATGTTGAAAAGATCATTCGATGGCTAACTGCGGAGAGTCATCGATATTCGATTCAGGGGGGTTACGAAAATAATCAATCTGTAAAAGCATTGGCCCTAAATAAAGAGGTAACAGTATTAAGAATAGATAAATAAAAATGGTATTTTTCTGCTCTTGATAGGTATTGATCATCGCACTTTTTGGGATAGATAGATCAGTACTGCTAAGTGATAGCAAAAGTACATGGTGAGTCGTATATTGATTTATATTTTTTGCATAACCAATGCGGACAGGTTTTTCTGAAAGTGAACTGAGACGATCACAGGAGTCGTAAGTATCTATGAAATCGCAGTAAATCGTGAAAATATCCCCTTGTGCAGTATGTAGTTCGGTATCTGTCCACGACCTGCGACTTTTACCTGAACCGACGGATTTATATTCATTATGGATGATCCCTTCAACAAAGTTTTCCCGAATAGATAAGAGTTCTTGGCTTTGAAACTTTAGTGTTTCTGGGTATTTATGTAATTCATAGAGTGTTAATTGAAAGAATAATAATGTAAAAACAAAACTATGCCAGATCAATCCAGTATGGGTTAATTTATTATCTTGTATAAAGATGATCATAAAAATGATTGCAATGATAAGTAGATAACAAATGTGAAATTTTAAGCCTAGAAAACGATCTGAATTACACACCCACAATGCAATACAGGAGTAATACATACTACAACTATAAAAGATGAGTTTTTGGCGTTTATTGAGAACTTGAATACGTTTAATTTTGTCTTTTAAAGAAGTTTCCTTTTTGTCACATTTTTCTGTACTAGAACTTTCAACTTCTATCAGTTTGTTATGGTCTTGGTCGATTTGTTGTACATACGAGACTAGCTGATTTTTATCAGAAGAAAGGGCTGTAACTTTTTTACTATCTGCTTGATAGTAGAAATAGACCGAAGCATTTTTATATAAAGTTGTGTCTTCAATTAAAATGGTGTCAGCATCAAAAATATAATGCTGTTTTTCAGATTGAATGATGCCTGAACGATTATTTCCAGAATAATAGTGAATAATGCCTTGCTGAATCAGCGGAGCTTCTGTCATATTTTATTTTAAGTTTTTGATTTTAATGAATTCTAACATTATTTATTGAAATAAAAAATCCCGCCATTAGGACGGGATTTTTTGAATCTTTCGATTACCAGCTTAACGCACCACCAGTTTGGTAGTCAGTTACGCGAGTTTCAAAGAAGTTCTTCTCTTTACGCAAGTCCATCATTTCTGACATCCACTGGAATGGGTTATTCACACCAGCAAATTGCTCAGGTAAACCAAGCTGACTTAAACGACGGTTACAGATGAATTTCAAATATTCTTCCATCATGCCAGCGTTCATACCCAATACACCACGTGGCATCGTGTCACGCGCATATTCGATTTCAAGCATTGTACCTTCAAGAATCATTTGAACAACTTCTTCTTGGAATTCAGCAGTCCAAAGGTGCGGGTTCTCAATCTTGATTTGGTTAATCATGTCGATACCAAAGTTCAAGTGCATAGATTCATCACGTAAGATGTATTGGAATTGCTCAGCAACACCGTTCATCTTGTTACGACGGCCCATAGACAAAATTTGACTGAAACCACAGTAGAAGAAGATACCTTCAAGTACACAGTAGAATGCGATCAAATTGCGAAGCAAGATTTGGTCAGTTTCAGCTGTACCTGTTTGGAAAGTAGGATCACTTAACTGTTGAGTATATTTTAAGCCCCACGCAGCTTTACGTGCTACAGATGGAACTTCGCGGTACATGTTGAAGACTTCGCCTTCATCCATACCCAAAGATTCGATACAGTATTGGTAAGCATGAGTGTGAATCGCTTCTTCAAACGATTGACGTAAAATGTACTGACGGCATTCAGGGTTGGTAATGTGACGGTAAATCGCTAATACCAAGTTGTTTGCAACCAATGAGTCAGCAGTCGAGAAGAAACCAAGTGAACGCATTACAATCGTACGCTCATCTTCAGTTAAGCCATTTTCAGACTTCCATAACGCGATGTCCGCAGTCATGTTAACTTCTTGAGGCATCCAGTGGTTTGCACAACCGTCTAGGTATTTTTGCCAAGCCCATTCGTATTTGAACGGCACAAGTTGGTTCAAGTCAGCACGACAGTTAATCATCGCTTTGTCGTCAACTTGAACACGTTGCGCACCCATTTCCAACTCTTCTAAGCCTGGTGCTACATCTAAATTACTTAGGGCAGCAGATGCTCTTTCCAACGAATTGGTTGAATGTGCTGTTGCTCCTCGGGCTGGATTGGTTCCAGCGGGTTGTGTAGCTGCCAAATTCGTCTGTGGTTGCTGTGCATGAGATACCACTTGCGAATCAGCCGCTTTTTGCGGTTCGACGGGCGCAGGCTGCTGTGCTGGTGCAGCTTGTTTCGGTTCATCATCTTCGAAATCGTCCCAACTTAGGATAGACATATCAATTCTCACAAATTATACGCTTCACTTATTTACAAAACATGGATGAATGTCTTAAAAACAAACAAACATTTTGTAAAGTTAGGCGATTTAGTTATTTAATAAATTTGGGAGGTATTGTAGTTTTTATTGGCTAAATTTGATAGATGAGTCGGATGCTAAATTAACCATTGAAGTTATAATTGTCATATAATTTTTTGATTTTTATAGCATTAGTTGTTGTTTATGTTTTATTGAAAAAATCAATAAAAATCATTGACTTATATTTTTAATCCACGTCGAAAATCCCCGATAGAATCGAGGTCTTTAAGAAAAACTAGTCGGTGTTGGTATGATCGAATTCACGCGGTGACTAGGAAATAAATAAGTTTTAAGTCTAGATAAACACGCAGTATTATTTATGTTGATTACGCGATTTATGGGCTTTGAACCAGAAATAAGCAATTGGAACGTAAAAGGTCAAAATAAAGGAAACTACCAAAGCAATTAGCCCTATTTGATAGTTATGAGTCATGTGCATCATGGTTCCCCCTTTACAGTTAAAGTTGAGAGGCTAAAGAGCCTCTCTAGTCATCTCAATTACTTGGGTTGACTACGATAGTGTGCACATACATTTTCGAATCGATTAAATCGACGTCGAATATATGAGCGAACATGTACACTTTTGATATGTCCCATGGCTCGTTCCTTTACAAATCAAAATGACTTGTACTGGCTCGAATAATAATTCAATGGTAGAATTATCACCGCATTGATATATGCCAGCCTCTTCGTGACCATTTTGGTATCACTTCGAGATTGTAAGCCTTCTAGTTAGTTTTGACGGACGCTAGAGGGCTTTTTTATTGCTTAAATTTTGAATCCCCCTAAATCCCCCTTTTGCAAAGGGGGACTTGCATCCCGCCATTTGCTTCAATGAATCTCTCTCCTTTGAAAAAGGAGGGTCGGGGAGGATTATTTACTGACAAGCCTCACAATCAGGGTTGTCAATTGAACATGCTTGTGGCACTGGCGCTGCATTTGCAAAGCCGTCTTCCTCTGCAGGAACTTCTGGTTTTGCTTCAGGAGCTGCAACCGCGGCTACAGGCGCTGCAACAGTAGCAGGTTTAACTGCGTTTAATGCGCCCGTATTAATGGTTGATTTCTCAGCAGAAGTCGCACCCAATGCACGTAGGTAATAAGTTGTCTTAAGACCACGTAACCACGCCATTTTGTATGTCATGTCCAGTTTCTTACCATTTGCACCAGCGATGTAAAGGTTAAGAGACTGTGCTTGATCGATCCATTTTTGACGGCGTGATGCAGCATCCACAATCCAACGTGGCTCAACTTCGAACGCAGTCGCGAAGATCGCTTTAAGCTCTTCAGGAATACGCGAAATCTTTTGAACAGAACCTTCAAAGTGTTTCAGGTCGTTCACCATCACAGAATCCCAAAGACCACGGTCTTTCAACGCACGTACTAGGTACGGGTTGATTACAGTGAATTCACCAGAAAGGTTAGATTTCACATATAAGTTTTGGAATGTTGGTTCGATTGATTGAGATACGCCACAAATATTCGAAATGGTTGCAGTTGGTGCAATTGCCATCACGTTTGAGTTGCGCATACCGTCTTTTTGAACTTTAGTACGTAAAGTATCCCAGTCCAAACGTGTTGTACGGTCAACTTCAAACATGCGCTCAGGGCGTGCTTTTGCAACAAGGTCAAGCGAGTCAATTGGTAAAATACCTTGATCCCACAATGAACCTTTAAATGTTTCGTAAGTACCACGTTCAACAGCTAAGTCGCTAGATGTTGCAATTGCGTAGTAAGAAATAACTTCCATTGATTCGTCAGCAAACTCAACCGCAGCTTCTGAACCATAAGCCAATTTCATTTCGTAAAGTGCATCTTGGAAGCCCATGATGCCCATACCAACTGGACGGTGTTTCAAGTTCGAGTTACGCGCTTGAGGAACAGCGTAGTAGTTGATGTCAATTACGTTGTCTAACATACGAACCGCAGTTTTCACTGTGCGCGCAAGTTTTTCACGGTCTAACACACCACCTTGAACGTGTTGTACAAGGTTAATCGAACCTAAGTTACATACTGCAATTTCATCTTTGCTTGTATTCAGCGTAATTTCTGTACACAAGTTAGAAGAGTGAACTACACCCACGTGTTGTTGTGGTGAACGTAGGTTACATACGTCTTTGAATGTGATCCAAGGGTGGCCAGTTTCAAACAACATAGAGAGCATTTTGCGCCACAAATCTTTTGCACGGATTTTCTTGTGCAACATATTTGTTTCTTTCGCAATGCCTTCATAGTAAGCATAACGCTCAGCGAATTCAGCACCTGTTAAGTCATGCAGATCAGGCGTTTCAGAAGGCGTGAATAGTGTCCATTCAGCATCTTCAAATACACGTTGCATGAATAAGTCAGGAACCCAGTTCGCTGTGTTCATGTCATGCGTACGACGGCGGTCATCACCTGTGTTCTTACGAAGTTCTAGGAATTCTTCGATATCCAAGTGCCAAGTTTCAAGGTATGCACATACTGCACCTTTACGTTTACCACCTTGGTTTACCGCTACAGCAGTATCGTTGGCAACTTTAAGGAACGGTACAACACCTTGTGACTTACCATTCGTACCTTTAATGTATGAGTTAAGCGCACGAACTGGTGTCCAGTCGTTACCTAAACCGCCTGCCCATTTAGACAACATTGCGTTATCACGCATTGCGCCATAAATATCAAACAAGTCATCATCAATGGTTGTTAAGTAGCAGCTAGATAACTGTGGACGAAGCGTACCTGAGTTAAATAGGGTGGGTGTAGAAGCCATGTAGTCGAAGCTAGACAATAGGTCATAGAATTCGATCGCACGTTCTTCACGGTTTGCTTCATTGAGTGATAGACCCATAGAAACACGCATGAAGAACAATTGCGGTAATTCAAAACGTACGCCATCTGAGTGGATGAAGTAACGGTCAAATAAAGTTTGTAGACCTAAATATGTAAATTGGTTTGAGCGTTCAGGTTTGATTGCAGTAGCCAATTTTGCAAGGTCAAAATTAAGAAGTTCTGGAGAAAGTAAATCAAGCTCGATACCTTTCTTTAAGAAAGTCTCAAGTGCATCACCTTCAGCGGTTTCTACATCTAAACCTAAAAACTCTAAGCCAGTTGCTACAAGCTCGTTACGGAGTAAACGCGCAGTCACGTATGTATAATTTGGTTCTTGTTCAATACGTGTACGTGTTGCCATCATCATTGTTGTAGAGATGTCTGACTCTTTTACGCCGTTGTAGAGGTTTTTAACGGTTTCTTCAACAATCGCTTGAACGTCAATGCCTTCTAAGCCTTCAGCTGCTTTTACAACATTGGCTTCTAAAGCGCTCAAATCTAGAGGTTGAAGCTGGCCATTCGCACCTGTGATTTGTAGTGTAGGGTGATGGTGTGCACCTGTCGCTTTACGCGCTTCTGCACGTTGATCACGGTAAATAACGTATGCACGAGCAACTTTTTGCTCGCCTGTACGCATTAGTGCAAGTTCAACTTGGTCTTGGATTTCTTCAATGTGGATTGTGCCACCAGAAGGCAAACGGCGATTGAACGTATTTAATACCATCTCGGTAAGTTGAGAAATACGGTCGTGGATACGGCTAGAGTCAGTACTTTGTTGACCCTCAACAGCCAAGAACGCTTTCCCAATTGCTACAGAAATTTTTTCTGCATCAAAAGTAGCCACGTCTCCGGTGCGTTTAATCACCTGAATTTGGCCTGGGGTTGAAGTAATTACGCTCATGTCAGCATAGCTCCATTATCATCTATTGTTATGTTCATGGCCGTTTGAACTGGGCAAAAAATGTGCCACAGTGTTTGAGGAATAAACACAAGACTTAGTGGTTTAAAAGTGAATTGGACACAAGATACGGGAAAAAATTGGCTAGATCAATATTGACATTTATCTAAATGTTTTGGTCAGTTTTGGCTTGACGCAATCGCAAAAAAATCCATTTTTTTTATGATTCTTGTATATGCCTTATTAGACAAGGCACTAGCATAACAAAGCTAGGATTAAGTGCTTATAGATAACCTTGTGGATAAGTGAAAATGCACAAAAACTTATTTGAACACAGAGTCACCAGATGTATAAAAATGTTGCAAGCCGATATTCATTTCATCGCTTAATTTTTAAATAAAAGGCAGGAATTTGTGGGTGTATAAAGAAAAAAGATAAGGAATTCAAAGTCTCCATAAGTTTTAATTAAAAGTTGCATTGATGTATCAGTTTGGTGAACGCCCCCTTGTTTACAATGTAAACGTGTGTATATTGCAAATTATATTTAGCCGTATCTATTGGATTTCAAAAGGATACCTAAGCACTACTATAAAGGGGCTTCACATGAGTCAAGAAGAAAAGTTACCAAAAATTTTAATTGTTGAAGATGACGAGCGTCTTGCACGTTTAACGCAAGAATATTTAATCCGTAATGGATTAGAGGTTGGGGTAGAGCCAGACGGTAATCGTGCGATTCGTCGTATCATTGCTGAACAACCAGATCTTGTTGTGCTTGATGTAATGCTTCCAGGCGCTGATGGTTTAACCATTTGTCGCGAAGTGCGTCCGCATTATCATCAACCTATTTTAATGTTGACTGCACGTACTGAAGATATGGACCAAGTATTGGGTCTAGAAATGGGTGCAGATGACTATGTAGCAAAACCTGTGCAACCACGCGTATTGCTTGCACGTATTCGCGCATTGTTACGTCGCACAGACAAAGCACCAGAAGAAGAAGTAGCGCAGCGCATTGAATTTGATGATCTCGTAATTGATAACGGTGGTCGTTCAGTCACTTTAAACAATGAACTTGTTGATTTTACTAGTGCGGAATATGACCTTTTATGGTTGTTGGCATCGAATGCTGGGCGTATCCTGTCGCGTGAAGATATTTTTGAACGCCTACGTGGTATTGAATACGATGGCCAAGACCGTTCAATCGACGTACGTATTTCTCGTATTCGTCCAAAAATTGGTGATGATCCAGAAAATCCAAAACGAATTAAAACAGTTCGTAGTAAGGGTTATCTTTTTGTTAAAGAAACCAACGGCATTTAAGCGATGCCGTTTCACCAGTTTGAGCTGTAGGACACCCTAATTGTTAAAACATAGTATTTTTTTGCGCATATACACAGGTTTAGTCATACTTGTGGTGCTGGTAGCGCTGTTCAGTTATTTACTGGTACAGATTATTAACTATCAGCGTGCGCAAGAATATCGCGAGACTTTAACCGATGGTATGGCGTATATCATCAGTGAAGGGGTGGCACGTCAGAACAATCCACAACAAAAAATGGATTGGATTTCAGATGCATCAGCTTTGCTGGAATTACCTATTTACTATGTGAAAGCTGAAAAAGTTGATTTAACACGTGCAGAAGCCAAGCGTTTAGAAAAGCGTAAAGCCGTGGTGCGTTGGGATGCTCAGACGAATGTTGCTTATATTATTATGGGCTTGCAGGAAGATCCTGAGCACTTGTTATATATTAAGGCAGATAAAATTACAGAACGGCAAATGAAGGCATTGCCGGTATTTGTATTGGATTATTTGGTTTACTATCCTGGACAAGAAAAGAAATATCTAGAAAAGATTCAACATTATTTTACTTATCCAATTGAAATTCAAAATGTGCAAGATTTGCCTCTAGATTCAGAGCAAATAGGACGCCTACGTTTAGATCACAGTATTATTTTATATCGCGACAGTGCTTCTGTACGTGGTACAACCATCTCTATCGTTTCTCCTATTCCAAGTTCAACGTCTGAAGTCTTGGTTATGGGGCCTGTACCGTTATTTAATTGGATGCCTTTTCAATTGGCAGCAGGCATTACTTTATTAAGCTTATTTGTCTTAAGTCTTGGTGTGTATGGCTTGCTGGTGCCGATGCAGCGCAAACTACGTGCGGTTAATTTTGCCTTAAATAAAATGAAAACAGGCGATATGACGGTTCGTTTACCTGTAGATAGTGCGGACGAAATGGGTTCCTTGGCATCCAGTTATAACAATATGTCTGATCATATTGAACGTCTCATAGAGGCGCAGCGTGAATTAATGCGAGCGGTATCGCATGAGCTTCGTACCCCAGTTGCACGTATTCGTTTTGCCATGGAAATGTTGGCCGACGAAGATGACTATGAGTACCGTTTACAACAGGTAGAAATGATTGATAAAGATATTGAGGCACTCAATACCTTAATTGATGAGATCATGACTTATGCAAAACTAGAGCAGGGCATGCCTTCTTTAGAATTTGAAAAAGTTTCATTGTTTGAGCTCTTGGATCAGGTGGTTATAGAAACTGAAGCTTTAAAAACAGGCAAAACCCTTGAGCTACAAGCACCACCTTTGCATATAGAAGTTGATGCAGAGCGACGCTATTTGCATCGCGTAGTACAAAACTTGATGGGCAATGCTGTGCGCTATTGCGATAATCGCGTGGTAGTTAGTGGTGGTTTAGATGAATTTGGCAATGCCTATGTCTGTGTAGAAGATGATGGTCCGGGTATTCCTGAAGAAGAGCGTACTCGTATTTTTGAAGCGTTTGCCCGCTTGGATGATAGTCGTACTCGTGCTTCAGGTGGCTATGGTTTAGGGCTTTCAATTGTGAGTCGTATTGCTTACTGGTTTGGTGGACAAGTGGTGATCGATGAAAGTCCGCGTTTGGGTGGGGCACGCTTTACCATGACATGGCCTGCAAATCGCTTTAAACGGACAAAGTCTGTTGAGCGCAATGAGTCAGACAATACAGATTCATAGTAAATATAATATTAAAACCATAGGTGACTGAGTTTTCATTGCAGATCACATAAAAAGCCATTCTTTCAAGAATGGCTTTTTATACGCTCTTTTAAGCTAGGTCGTACTTTATTCATAAACTGTTGCATCAGGCGGAATAATTTTCTTGCCATTTTTTAGGCTATCTAATGCGTTACTATTAAAGTCAATCAGCAGTGAGTTATTTTGAGCATCAATGTTATAGCGACTAATGAGCTTTTCATCGCCATTGAGTGTTTCCACTTTATATTCATCAGCAATATTTAAAATTCCATCGAGATTTGTGGTGGCAGAGGCTTTATCTTGACGGAACAATTCATAGATATCGCGCAAATCAAAAATGGCATTGTTCGCATCTGGGTGCTTTTCAATATAATTTTCAATATGACGAACAATCAGCTGGGCAAACAAAAAATAGTTTGGTTTGTGTGTGAATTCTAAATTCATTTCTTGCTCCCTCAGGTTCTATTTAAGTTGTTTTAATTAGGAATAGCATAATTCTTTTTAAAAGCAGATAGGTCACTTGAATTTGTTGCAAAAAAATACAAATGTGCCTGCGTTTGAATATGAGCTATGTTTAAAAAAAAGAGGATTAATTCTTATCGCAAGCTAAACTATTGGTGAAAAAATAAATTGAATAATGTTTCATTGGGGGATAATTGATGTGGTAAAAATTATTAAAATTATCGTATTGTGATATTTTTATTGAAAATAATAAATTATTTAACATATTTTTTTATTTGATCGGTTGGTGATATTTTTTATTAAAATATGTGTTTTTGTGGTGTGTTGGCGTGAAAATGATGAAAATTTATAAAAATAATCATAACTTGGAAAATTATTTAATAAAGCGATGATTTGCTTGAAAATACAGCCAGAGCGTAGCTTATAGCTAAAAATGTCCAAAAAATCATCCAAAAGACTAAGGCTTATGAACTAGCAAGTGAAATCAGAAATCAGGTACAATTGGCGGGATTAATTTTGTGTTTGGTGTATTTGAAGGCCAATACATACATTCTTTGTTAATAAATTAGGCCTGCCAGGAGTTATCCCCGCATGAGTGCCATTACTCCATACGAATGGGCAATTATTGCCTTCGTGATCGGCGTTACGTTTCTATGCGTCTTTATGCTCACTGTCCCGTTACTCCTAGGGGGTAAATCGTGGGGCCGTGCTAAGCAAGAGCAGTTTGAGTCAGGTGTTGTTGGTGCAGGCGGTGCTCGTATCCGCTTGTCTGCAAAATTCTATTTAGTGGCTATTTTCTTTGTCGTTTTCGACTTAGAAGCACTATACCTTTATGCATGGGCTGTATCAGTGCGTGAAGTGGGCTGGATTGGTTTTGCAGCTGCTGCCGTATTTATTTTAGTTTTACTCGTTGGTTTGATTTACGAATTCTCTACTGGTGCTCTGAACTGGTCACCATCAGACAAACGTAAAGCAGCAGGGATTAAACCTAAAATTGGTTCACCAACTATGGACCTTGCTGAAATTACCCGCTTTAACTCAATTGAAGAATTGGTAATTGACCCTACTGGTCAAATTCCAGCTCAATCTTCTGGCCGTGTGAAAAAATCAGCGGCTGCGTCATCTGATAAGGAGTAAGACGGGATGAAATATACATTAACCCGTGCGAATCCGGATGCTGATCAATATCCACTTCAAGAGCGTCAAATCGTTACTGATCCGCTTGAAGAAGAAGTGAATAAAAATGTATTCATGACTCGTTTAGAGGACTTGATGCATACAGCAGTAAACTGGGGTCGTAAGAACTCAGTTTGGCCGTTTAACTTTGGTACATCATGCTGCTACGTAGAGTATGCAACGACCTTAACAGGCGTGCATGACTTATCACGTTTTGGTGCCGAAGTAATTCGTGCTTCACCGCGTCAGGCCGATGTGATGATTGTTGCTGGTACATGTTTCATGAAAATGGCCCCTGTAATTCAACGTTTGTATGAACAAATGCTTGAACCTAAGTGGGTGATTTCTATGGGTGCATGTGCAAATTCAGGTGGTATGTACGACATCTACTCAGTTGTACAAGGTGTGGATAAAATTATTCCTGTGGATGTGTACATTCCGGGTTGCCCACCACGTCCTGAAGCGTTAATTCAAGCATTAATGTTATTGCAAGACCAAATTCAACTCGAGCGCCGCCCATTGTCTGCGGTAATTGGTGATGATCTTAAGCCAGTGTATAAGCCAAAGATGCAGCCAGAACGTGACCGCAAACAAGCACAGCGTATTGCTGTGAAAAACCTGCGCTCTATGGATGAAATTAAATAATTTAAACGACAAATGTTTGATGCACCCTACATGGGTGTAATTGTCGTTTAGGTTGACTGAATTTGTATTAAATAGGAAGCCAAGCTAATGGCTGAAACTGAAATTGCTATGCCAGAATCAACGCCTGTTGATTCACGCCCAGCATTTGCAATTGTAGAAGAGCTCAAAGCCAAATTTGGTGAGAACTTCTATGTGCAAACGACTTTCGAAGACTTTCCAACAGTCTGGGTTGAGCGCGCACGTGTACAAGACGTATTAATGTTCTTGCGTACAGTGTCACGTCCTTACGTTATGCTGTTTGACTTGTCTGCGGTAGATGAGCGTTTACGTACGCACCGCGACGGTTTACCTGCGTCTGACTTCACCGTGTTCTATCACTTGTTATCGCTAGAGCGTAACAGTGACATTCGTATCAAAGTTGCGTTAAGCGAATCGGACTTAAACATCCAAACTGCAACCAACATTTGGCCGAATGCGAACTGGTATGAACGTGAAGCTTACGACATGTTTGGTATCAATTTCGAAGGGCATCCAATGCTCCGTCGTATTTTGTTGCCAACATATTGGGAAGGTCACCCACTTCGTAAAGAATATTCTGCGCGTGCAACTGAATATACACCGTATATGCAGAACCAAGCGAAGCAAGATTTCGAGCAAGAACACCTACGTTTTGTACCTGAAGATTGGGGTCTAAAACGTGGCAATGCTGACGAAGACTTCATGTTCTTGAACTTGGGTCCTAACCATCCATCTGCGCATGGTGCATTCCGTGTAATTTTGCAGTTGGACGGTGAAGAAGTTAAAGACTGCGTACCAGACATCGGCTACCACCACCGTGGTGTAGAGAAGATGGCTGAGCGTCAAACTTGGCACTCATTCATTCCGTATACAGACCGTGTGGACTACTTAGGTGGTTGTGCACAAAACATGCCTTATGTGATGGGTGTGGAGCAAATGGCGGGTATTACTGTACCTGACCGTGCGCAATGTATCCGTGTCATGATGTCTGAATTGTTCCGTATTAATAACCACTTGCTGTTTATTGGTACTGCGATTCAGGATGCCGGCGGTATGACGCCTGTATTCTATATGTTCGCCGATCGTCAAAAAATCTATGACGCAATCGAAGCGATCACAGGCTACCGTATGCACCCAGCATGGTTCCGTATTGGCGGTACTGCGCATGACTTACCAAATGGTTGGGACAAACTAATCCGTGAAATTTTGGATTGGATGCCAGGTCGTTTGAAAGAGTACTATACTGCTGCGCTTAAAAACTCAGTATTCATCGGTCGTACCCGTAATGTTGCTCAGTACGATGCAAAATCTGCATTGGCATGGGGCGTAACAGGTACAGGTTTACGTGCTACAGGTATCGATTTTGACGTACGTAAGTACCGTCCATACAGTGGCTATGAAAACTACGACTTTGATGTACCGTTAGAGTACGAAGGCGATGCTTATGCACGTGTTCTTGTTCACTTCCGTGAAATTGAAGAATCACTCAAAATCATCAAGCAATGTTTAGACAACATGCCTTCTGGTGCGTACAAAGCAGATCATCCACTGGCTGTTCCACCACCAAAAGATAAGACATTACAAGATATTGAAACGCTGATTACGCACTTCTTGAGCGTATCTTGGGGTCCTGTAATGCCTGCAGGTGAAGCATCTGTAATGGCAGAAGTGGTGAAAGGTGCGTCGAACTACTACATCACGTCTGATAAGTCGACGATGAGTTACCGTACGCGTATTCGTACACCAACCTTCACGCACTTACAGCAAATGCCTTCTGTGATTAACGGCAGTCTTGTATCTGACTTAATCATTTATTTAGCGACAATTGACGTCGTAATGGCTGACGTGGATCGCTAAGGGGTAACGCATTATGATGATTTTGACTGATAAAAAGCCACGTGTGAATGTTGAAGGGATTTTGACTGCGGACGAAATTCACGATATCCAACATCACATTGAGCATTATCCGTACCCACGTGCAGCGTGTTTGGATGCATTAAAATGCGTTCAACGTCGTAATGGCTGGGTAGATGATGCACAAATGAATGCGATTGCTCAATTGCTGAGCATGACACTTGCTGACCTTGAAGGTGTAGCAACATTCTATAACCGTATTTACCGTCAACCAGTTGGCCGTCACGTAATTTTATTATGTGATTCAATTGCGTGTTTCTTGATGGGTGCAGAAACTTTAGCGGAAGCTTTTCAACGTGAATTAGGTATTCAGTTTGGTCAAACGACTGCTGATGGCCGTTTCACTTTGCTTCCAATCTGCTGCTTAGGAAACTGTGATAAAGGTCCAACGTTGATGATTGATGAAGATACTCACGGATTAGTTGAAGTGACATCAATTAAACAGTTATTGGAGAAGTATGTATGAATACTGAACCAAAACCAATTTATGGCGACGGTAACCCAGAAACTCATCCGCTCACTTGGCGTTTAAGCAAGCAAGCGAATGTTCGTGGTGCAGACGACTATGAAGCACTTGAAGGCTATGCAGGCTTCAAAAAAGCTTTAGGTATGCAACCGAAAGAAGTACTGGACGTGATTAAAGCTGCGACTGTAAAAGGCCGTGGTGGTGCAGGTTTCCCAGCAGGTATTAAATGGTCGCTTATGGCGCCAAATGATAACTCAGGTCCTCGTTACCTCATCTGTAACGCCGATGAAATGGAACCAGGTACGTTCAAAGACCGTTTGTTGATGGAAGATCTTCCTCACCAATTGATCGAAGGGATGTTGATTGCGGGTTATACGCTTGAAGCAACTCACGGTTATATCTTTATTCGTGGCGAATACATTGAAGCTGCGAAATACCTGAACGAAGCATTAGAGCAAATTCGTGCCAAAGGTTACTTGGGTGAAAACATCCTCGGTACAGGTTGGAGCTTTGATCTACATGTGCATACAGGTGCGGGCCGTTATATCTGTGGTGAAGAAACTGCATTGATTAACTCGCTTGAAGGTCGCCGTGCGAACCCTCGTACTAAACCGCCATTCCCGCAAGTTGCAGGTGCTTGGGGTCGTCCTACAATCGTAAACAACGTAGAGACCTACAACAACTTACCAGCAATTATGCTTCGTGGTCCTGAGTGGTATGTTGGTTTATCTCAAGGTAAATCAAAAGATCCAGGCACAAAAATTTATGGTGCTTCAGGTAAAGTGAAATTCCCTGGTTTATGGGAACTTCCATTTGGTACAACTGCGCGTGAAGTGATTGAAGATCATGCCGGTGGTATGCGTGATGGCTTAACGCTAAAAGCATGGTTACCAGGTGGTGCATCAACTGACTTCTTGGCTGCTGAACACATCGACTTACCGATGGATGCAGAAAACATCATGAAAGCGGGTTCACGTTTAGGTACGTGTTTGCTCATGGTTGTAGACCAAACTCAATGTATGGTTTCAGCAACACGTAACCTCGAAGAATTCTTTGCACGTGAGTCATGTGGTTTCTGTACGCCTTGCCGTGACGGTTTACCTTGGGCGGTTAAAGCGCTTAAAGCATTGGAAGATGGCACGGGTAAAAAAGAAGATATTGACCATTTACAAGAGCTTACTCGTAAGCTTTGGATTGGTAAAACTTTCTGTGCTCACGCTCCAGGTGCGATGGAACCATTAATGGGCGCACTCAAACATTTCCGTGGCGAATTTGAAGCAAAAGTAGTAAATGCTGCTGCTCAAGTTAGCAACGTAGAACAAGCTTAAGGAATTCGACTATGGCTACAATTCATGTCGATGGAAAATCGTATGAAGTCAACGGCTCGGAAAACTTGCTACAAGCATGTTTGAGTCTTGGTATTGACATCCCATACTTTTGTTGGCACCCATCCTTAGGTTCTGTCGGTTCTTGCCGTCAATGTGCTGTGACTCAATATGCGAACCCGGAAGATACCCGTGGTCGTTTAGTGATGTCGTGCATGACGCCTGCATCTGACAATACCTACATCTCAGTTGAAGACAAAGAAGCCAAAGATTTCCGTGCTTCGATTGTTGAATTCTTGATGACCAACCACCCACACGACTGTCCAGTGTGTGAAGAAGGTGGTCACTGTCATTTACAAGATATGACTGTGATGACACAACACGACCGCCGTCGTTACCGTTTCACAAAACGTACGCACTACAACCAAGAGCTAGGCTCTTTCATTTCACATGAAATGAACCGTTGTATCGCATGCTACCGTTGTGTTCGTTACTACAAAGACTACGCGGGTGGTACAGACTTTGGTGTGTATGCCAATGCGTCACGTGTTTACTTTGGTCGCCCAGAATCAGGTACTTTAGAGTCTGAATTCTCTGGTAACTTAACTGAAGTTTGCCCAACAGGCGTATTTACAGACAAAACTCACTCAGAACGCTACAACCGTAAATGGGACATGCAGTATGCGCCAAGCGTATGCCAAGGCTGTTCTTCTGGTTGTAACATCTCTCCGGGCGAACGTTATGGCGAATTACGTCGCGTAGAAAACCGTTTTAACGGTGAAGTTAACCAATACTTCCTATGTGACAAAGGCCGTTTTGGTACAGGTTATGTGAACCGTGCTGATCGTCCACGTCAACCGCAGTTCCGTAATGGTTCAACTGTAGAAACTGTATCTGTAGATACAGCACTTGATACTGTAATTGCTAAAGTTCAAGGCAAAAAAGTATTGGGTATTGGTTCTCCACGTGCATCACTTGAATCAAACTTCGCGCTTCGCGAATTGGTTGGTCAAGACAACTACTCAACAGGTATGTCTCAAAAAGAGCAAAGCCTTGTTGAATTAGCCGCTTCTATTATGCAAACCGAGGGTGTTTACAACCCAGGTATGCGTGAAATTGAAAGCTATGATGCAGTGTTAATTTTGGGTGAAGATCTGACTCAAACTGCGCCTCGTATGGCTTTATCTGTTCGCCAAGCTGCGAAAAATAAAGGCAAAGAGATGGCTGCAGAGCGCCGTACACAAGACTGGTTGGCTGAACCTGTACAACGTATTGCTCAAGATGCTAAATCTCCAATTTACATTCTTGCTGCGACACAAACACGTTTGTCTGATATTGCTGAAGGCGAAGTGGTTGCATCTCCAAACGACATCGCGCGTTTAGGCTTTGCAGTTGCAGCTGCGGTTAAAGGTGAAACAGTGACTGGTCTTGCTGACGATGCGAAAGCATTTGCACAAACCATTGCTGACACTTTAAAAGCAGCGAAAAAACCACTGATCATCTCAGGTACAAGCTTACAAGACGCATCAATCATGGAAGCTGCAGCACAAGTTGCACAAAACCTTGGTAATGCAGGTCTTACATTGACTGTTCCAGAAGTGAACTCAATGGGCTTAGCAATCTTTGGTGGCCAAAGCTTAGAGCAAGCATTTGCACAAGACTTTGATACTGTTGTTGTGGTTGAAAATGACCTTTACCGTCGTTTACCTGCAGCTCAAGTAGATGCAGCTCTTGCTGGCAAAGAAGTAATCGTACTTGACCACTCAGAAACTGCGACTGTTGCAAAAGCAAATATCGTACTTTCTGCAGCAAGCTTCGCTGAAGGTGATGGTACTGTTGTTTCTCAAGAAGGCCGTGCACAACGTTTCTACCAAGTGTATGACCCAAGCTATTACAAACCTGAACTTGCGATCAAAGAATCTTGGCGCTGGTTACATGCCATTGAAACCGGTGTGAAAGGTAAAGCGATTTCTTGGACACTTCTTGATGATGTCATCGAGTCAGTTGCGAAAAACGTACCTGCACTTGAAGCAATTCAAGATGTAGCACCAGATGCGGGCTTCCGTGTACATGGTCTTAAAGTGGCACGTGAACCACGTCGTTACTCTGGTCGTACAGCAATGCGTGCACCACTTTCAATTCATGAGCCTAAACAGCCAACAGACAAAGATTCTGCATTAACGTTCTCTATGGAAGGTTATGTGGGTAATCAAACGCCATCACCATTGGTGCCGTTTGCTTGGTCTGCAGGTTGGAACTCACCACAAGCTTGGAATAAATTCCAAGACAACGTGGGTGGTCACTTGAAAGGTGGTGATTCAGGCGTTCGTTTATTCGATCGTTTAGCGAAACGTCCAGCACGTACTTTTGTTGCTCCAGCAACAGTAGTAGCAAACGCTGAAAGCTTCCGTTTAGTGCCTATGCATCACATTTTTGCATCTGGCGAATTTACAGTGAAAACACCTGCAATGGAAACACGTATTCCTGAAGCAGTATTTGCTGTAGGTGAACAAGATGCGACTCGCTTAAATGTTCAAGACGGTCAAACAATTACAGTGAAAGCTGGCGAAACAGAAATCGTATTGCCAGTACAAGTAATTGAATATTTACCGACAGGTTATATTGGTTACCCAATTGGTCTAGCACCAACGGTTTCTCTTGCTGAGCCTGTTTCAGTCGCGGTAGGAGTGTAATTCATGCAACAAGAATTAATACGTCAAACGCCGCTTTGGGCTGAGAACTGGCCGATTGCCTACTCTGTAGTTCAAGCGATTGTGATCTTACTGGTTGTAGTTTTGATCGCTGCGTTAATGTCGTTTATTGAACGTCGTCTACTTGCATTGTGGCAAGACCGTTATGGTCCGAACCGTGTAGGTCCGGGCGGTATGTTCCAGATTGTTGCCGACATGCTTAAAATCATGTTTAAGGAAGACTGGACACCAAAATTTGCTGACAAATTAACATTCCGTTTAGCACCAGCTGTTGCAATGGCAACTGCGGTGTTATCGTTCATGGTTATTCCGGTATCGCCTTATTTAGGCGTATCGGACATGAGCATTGGCTTGTTGTTCTTTATGGCAATGGCAGGTATTGCGGTTTACGCAGTATTGTTTGGTGGTTGGTCTTCAAACAACAAATATGCATTACTTGGCGGTTTACGTTCTGCTGCTCAAACCATTTCGTATGAAGTGTTCTTGGGTATCTCGTTGATGGGTGTAGTGGCAATTGCTGGTTCATTCAACATGCGTGAAATTGTTGAAGCGCAAAAAGATGTTTGGTTTGTTGTTCCTCAATTCTTAGGTTTCTTAATCTTCGTGGTTGCGGGTGTTGCGGTAACTCACCGTCATCCATTTGACCAACCAGAAGCAGAACAAGAATTGGCGGAAGGTTACCATGTCGAATATGGCGGTATGAAATGGGGTATGTTCTTCGTTGCGGAATACGTAAACGTAGTATTGATCTCTGCTTTAATCGTAACTTTATTCTTCGGTGGCTGGTTAGCGCCATTCAACCTTGAAATTCCGTATGTTCCAGCAGCATTCTGGTTCATTATCAAAACAGCATTCTTTGTAATGATGTTCGTTTTAGCGCGTGGCTCTTTAATGCGTCCTCGTTATGACCAAGTAATGAACTTTGGCTGGAAAATTTGCTTGCCATTAGCGTTAGTTAACTTGCTAGTTACTGCCGCAGTTGTGTTGTGGTAAGGGCAGGGAGAACAAAATGTTTAAATTTCTAGCCGGGTTTGGATCGATTGTACGTTCGCTTTGGATGGTGTTTAGCCACGCAACGCGTAAACGTGACACGATTCTATATCCAGAAGTGCCAGCCGAAGAAATCGTGCCACCACGTTTCCGTGGTCGTATTGTATTGACGCGTGACCCAGATGGCGAAGAGCGTTGTGTTGCATGTAACCTATGTGCGGTTGCATGTCCAGTTGGCTGTATTTCACTACAAAAAGCTGAACAAGAAGACGGTCGTTGGTACCCAGAATTTTTCCGTATCAACTTCTCACGTTGTATCTTCTGCGGTATGTGTGAAGAAGCATGTCCGACAACTGCTATTCAGTTGACGCCAGACTTCGAATTATCTGAATACGTTCGTCAAGACCTTGTATATGAGAAAGAACACTTACTTATCTCAGGTCCTGGTAAATACCCTGACTACAACTTCTACCGTGTAACCGGTATGGCAGTTGCAGGTAAAGACAAAGGTCAAGCACAACGCGAAAGTGCGCCTGTTGATGTACGGAGTCTATTACCATGATGTGGCCGTTTTATTTGATGGCACTTGTGGCCATCGTCTCTACGATTCGTGTTGTGACTAACACGAATCCAGTACATGCTTTATTAAGCTTAATTGTTTCATTACTTGCTGTTGCTGGTATGTTCATGATCGTGGGTGCGCCGTTTGCTGGTGCACTTGAAATCATCGTATACGCAGGTGCCATTATGGTTTTGTTCGTATTCGTTGTGATGATGTTGAACTTGGGTCAACAAACCATGGAACAAGAAAGCAAGTGGCTAACTTCATCTGCGTGGGCTTATCCTGCGTTGATGAGCTTCCTCATGGGCCTCGTTCTTGTATGGATGTTGGGTTCAGACTACACCAAACCTTCTTTGGTGATGGGTGCGGAAATTGTTGGTCCTAAAGCTGTAGGTACAACACTCTTTACTCAGTACTTATTATTGGTTGAAGTTGCCGCGATGTTATTGCTTGGTGCACTAGTTGCAGCATTCCATCTTGGTAAACGTGAACCAAGTGCAGAAGAGGAAAAAGAATAATGGGCAACATCCCTTTAGAACATGGTTTGATCGTTGCAACCATTCTTTTTGCACTGGGTTTTTACGGTGTAATGGTACGACGCAACTTACTATTTATTTTGATGAGCCTTGAAATCATGATGAACGCTGCTGCTTTGGCGTTCGTTTTGGCAGGGAGCGCATGGGCGCAACCAGATGGCCAAATCATGTTCATCTTGATCTTAACGCTTGCTGCGGCAGAGGCTTGTATCGGTCTTGCTATCGTCCTTCAGTTCTATCATCGCTTCCATCATTTGGATGTGGATGCTGCTAGTGAGATGCGCGGATGAGCTATTTATATTTAACAGTATTATTTCCGCTCATTGGTTTTATCCTTTTAGCGGCAGGTCGTAATAACCTACCTGAAAAACTTGTAGCGGTTATTGGTGCAGGTTCTGTTGGTCTATCTGCATTATTTGCTTTGATTGCTGGCTTGGACTTTGTAAATAACGGTTCAGTTGCAACAACACAGCATTTGTGGACTTGGTTTAGCGTTGGTGGTTTAGCACCAGGCTTCTCACTACATCTTGATGGTCTGTCATTACTGATGATGGGCATGATTACAGGTGTAGGTTTCCTTATTCACATCTTCGCAACGTGGTATATGCGTGGTGAAGAAGATTTTGCACGTTTCTTCTCTTACTTCAACCTATTCGTAGCAAGCATGTTGCTTCTCGTTTTGGGCGATAACTTGGCGTTATTGTTCTTAGGTTGGGAAGGCGTAGGTCTGTGTTCTTATCTATTGATTGGTTACTACTACCAAAACCCTGCAAATGGCTTTGCTGCGATTAAAGCGTTCACTGTAACGCGTGTGGGTGACGTATTCTTACTAATTGCATTGTTCTTAATCTACCAACAGTTTGGTACTTTAAACATTGCAGAAGTGGTTGCGGCTGCACCGACTGTATTGGCACAAAGTTCATCGATCGCAATCTGGACAGCATTAATGTTGTTCTTGGGTGCGGCAGGTAAATCTGCGCAAATTCCATTACAAACATGGTTGGCAGATGCGATGGCTGGTCCTACACCAGTATCTGCATTGATCCACGCAGCAACAATGGTAACAGCAGGTGTTTACCTGTGCTGCCGTATGTTCACTGTGTTTGAACAAGCGCCTGAAGTGATGATGTTTATCTCTATCACAGGTGCGGTAACATTATTGGTTGCTGGTTTTGCAGCATTGGTACAAACCGACATCAAACGTATTCTTGCTTACTCTACGATGAGTCAGTTGGGTTATATGTTTATGGCAGTGGGTGCTGAAGCTTACCAAGCAGGCCTATTCCACATGCTTACGCATGCGTTCTTTAAAGCGTTATTGTTCCTTTCTTCTGGTGCGGTAATTCTTGCTTACCATCACGAACAAAACATTTTCAAAATGGGTGGCTTGTTCCATAAGAACAAATTCCTATTTGCATGTTTTGCAATTGGTGGTGGTGCCTTGGCAGCAATCCCATTCATCACAATCGGCTTCTTCTCTAAAGATGCGATCTTGGGTGCGGTATGGGTGAAAGGCCAAGCTGTTGCAGTATATGATTGCTTATACTGGACTGGTGTTGCAGGTGCATTCTTAACGTCTATTTATACATTCCGTTTAATTTGGGTTGTATTCTTTGGTAAAGAAAACACGCCTTACCATGAAATTAAAGGTGTAACTTACTGGGGTCCATTGGCCATCCTTGCGGTGTTGTCAACAGGTCTTGCTTATGTATTAAAAGCACCAGTAACTAATATTTTAAATGCAGCTCAAATCCCTGCGTTTAATGTTCCTGAAGCGCTTGAGCATGGTATGCACAGTGCTGAATACACAGCTGTAGGTATTGCACTTGCAGGTCTTGTGGTTGGTGTTGTGTTATTTGCCTTCGCATATAATGCAGTTAAAGCATTTGCTAAAACTTCTTTGGGTGCGGGTCTTGCGAATATCTGCCGTAATGCACTTGGTTTCGATGCGTTATACAACCTTGTATTCGTGAAACCATATTTGCTTATCGCGAAAATCTTAGGTCGTGATCCAATTGATGGCTTGTGGCTAGTATTGCCTGCACTTGTTAAAGCAGGTAACAGCTTCACAAGTTCACGTCAAACGGGTTCTTTGCGTGAATACGCATCGAGTATGGCATTCGGTACGGTTGTCCTACTGTTGATCTTGGTCGTGATTCAGGTCGTGGGGAAATAAAATGGAAGCTAATAATTTAATTTTACCCGCTCTGATCCTTATTCCGTTCATTGCAGGTTTCGCATGCTGGTTGGTCGATAAACTCGACCAACACTTGCCACGCTATATCGCCTTGATTGGTATGCTTGTGACTTTGGGTTTAACCATTGCACTTTGGCAAACAGGTACATATAGCTATGAATTAGGTAGCCAAGCACCAACTTGGGCTGCTCAATTCAATATTCCTTGGATTCAAACACTCGGAATTAACATTCACCTTGCGGTGGATGGTTTATCACTTCTTATGGTGGGTTTAACTGCACTCCTTGGTGTGTTAGCAGTAGGCTGTTCATGGGGTGAGATTCAAAAGAATGTTGGTTTCTTCCACTTAAACCTTTTATGGTCTTTGGGTGGTGTAATCGGTGTATTCCTTGCGATTGATATGTTCTTGTTCTTCTTCTTCTGGGAGATGATGCTTGTACCTATCTACTTCTTAATCGCACTTTGGGGTCACCGTGGTGCGGAAGGCAAGTCACGCGTTTACGCAGCAACTAAATTCTTCATCTATACACAAGTTGCTGGTTTAATCATGTTAATCGGTATCCTTGGCTTAGTTGCTGTAGGTTACTCATTAAATGGTCAACTTAGCTTCAACTACAACTACTTAATGGGCGTTGCTCATACAGTAGAAGCTCAAGCACCAGCACTTGCTTATGCATTTATGGTGTGTTTGTTCATTGGTTTTGCGGTAAAACTTCCAGTTTTCCCATTACACGGCTGGTTACCAGATGCGCATGCTCAAGCACCAACAGCAGGTTCTGTTGACTTAGCGGGTATCTTGATTAAAACAGCGGCATACGGCTTACTTCGTTTCGTTATTCCATTCTTCCCAATGGCTTCAGCACAATTTGCTGATATCGCGATTATTTTGGGTCTGATTGGTATTTTCTACGGCGCGTGGTGTGCATTCCAGCAAACAGATATGAAACGTCTTTTGGCGTATACGTCTATTTCGCACATGGGCTTTGTCCTTCTAGCGATCTACGCTGGTAACATCTTAACCTTCCAAGGTTTGATGATTATGATGTTGGCGCATGGTCTTTCATCTGCTGCCTTGTTCATTATGTGTGGTCAGGTTTACGAACGTCTTCATACGCGTGATATGCGTTTGATGGGTGGTATCCGTGGTCAGTTTAAATATCTTGCATTCTTCTTGATGTTCTTTGTTGCTGCGCTTGTGGGTATCCCAGGTTTAGGTAACTTCATCGGTGAATTCCTGATTTTGATGGGCTCATACGCAAAATTCCCTGTGTATACAATTCTTGCTGCAGTAAGCCTTGTATTCGCTGGTTTGTATGGTTTGATCCTG
Source organism: Acinetobacter sp. WCHAc060006 (assembly GCF_004209135.1). NCBI lineage: Bacteria > Pseudomonadati > Pseudomonadota > Gammaproteobacteria > Moraxellales > Moraxellaceae > Acinetobacter > Acinetobacter sp. WCHAc060006. The sequence continues at coordinate 35,721 of NZ_SGSS01000002.1, forward strand.
ATTCACAAAGCACTTTTTGGTACGCCAAATGAAGTGCAAAAAGCACATTATTCATCTCCATTAAAAGATTTGAATGTACGTGAAGTTGTGATTTTACTGATCTGTGCGTTGGGTCTGGTGTGGTTGGGTCTATTCCCACAAACGTTCCTTGACGTTTCTAATTCAAGCATGGCGTGGTTAGCGAATAGCTACATTCCTGTTCAAGAAACAGTTGAGACAGTTCAGCAGGCTGTCGTTTCAGCTGAAAATGTGGAGATCCAATAAGTCATGAACTTCACAATGTCATTTGCAGAGCTTATGCCTCTAGCGCCAGTCATGATTGTTGCTTTAACAGCAGTAGTGGTGATGTTGCTGGTTGCGATTAAGCGTAATCATAATTTAGCAGCAACGACATCCGTTATTGGTTTGAACCTTGCTGCCTTATATATCGTATTTATTGTGCTTGCTGGTCAATATGCACCTGCAAACGTAATGAATTTGTTCATCGTAGATCCGTTTACGATGCTGTATCAGTTTGTGATTGTGGTGGCAGCGCTTGCATGCTGCACACTGTCACATGCGTACATCGAAACGTATAAAGACAACCGCGAAGAACTTTACATCCTTATGCTTGTATCTGTAACAGGTGCAATGCTTATGGTTGCAAGCACGCATTATGCGTCGTTCTTCATCAGCCTTGAGTTAATGTCGATTCCTGTATACGGTCTATTGGCGTACACACATCAACGTTCTCAATCGCTTGAAGCGGGTGTGAAATACCTTGTACTTTCTGCAACAGCTTCAGCGATGTTGTTGATGGGTATGGCGTATGTATATGCATACACAGGTTCATTAAACTTCGTTTCTGAGCCAGGTAAATTATTTACAACATTTGGTCAACCAGCTGTTGTACTTGGCTTAGCGCTTATTGTATTTGCAGTTGCATTTAAATTGTCTCTTGCGCCATTCCATAAATGGACACCAGACGTATATGCAGGTGCGCCAGCACCAATCGCTACATTCTTAGCAACTGTTGCTAAAGTGGCGATGATTGGTTTATTTGTTCGTTACTTATTGTCTTCAGGTTTAATCCTTGCAGACAGCTTCGTAACACTATTAACCATTATTGCAGTACTTTCGATTCTTGCAGGTAACTTACTTGCAGTTCGTCAAGTGAACTTGAAACGTATCCTTGCATACTCTTCAATTGCACACTTTGGTTATTTATTGGTTGCAATTATCAGTGCAAAAAATACTGATTTCTTACAACTTCAAGGTTTTGCAACTTTCGAATCTGTAAACATTTATGTGATTACTTATGTGTTAACAACAATCGGCGCGTTCGGTGTAGTAACACTTATGTCTAGTCCATATAACAATACAGACGAAGCAGGTAGCTTGGCTGAATACCGTGGCTTGTTCTGGCGTCGTCCAGTACTAACTGCAACTTTAACTGTAATGATGCTGTCTCTTGCAGGTATTCCATTAACTGCGGGCTTCATTGGTAAGTTCATGGTTGTGAAAGCTGCTGTTGCTGGCCAAGAATGGTTCCTTGCAGCTATGGTTATCGTTGGTTCAGGTATTGGTTTGTACTACTACTTACGTGTAATGGTTGTACTTTATATGACACCACCAGAAAACCCACGTATCGATGCTGTCGATCACTGGGGTCAAAAAGTGGGTGGTATCATGGTGTTAGGCGCTGCTGCATTAGTATTGTTGATTGGTGTGTATCCAGACCCAATCATTGCAATTTCTAAAGTTGCTTTCTTTGCGATTTCACCAGAATTACAACAATTCATTTTGTCTTTAGTACAAAGCGGATTTAACTAATTTAGCTATTTAGCTCAGTTATTACAAAAAAGCCTCCTGTAAAGGGGGCTTTTTTAATTTTATCGTACGGCAAAATTTACTATAATAGATAGAATTTGATCTTAACCTTTTAGGTGTTCTCCCGTGGCTATCCATGAAATCCGTCATCCATTAATCCGTCATAAACTTGGCTTATTGCGCCGTGCTGACATCAGCACTAAGAATTTCCGTGAACTTGCGCAAGAAGTCACTATGCTTTTGACTTATGAAGCAACAAAAGATTTACCTGTGTGTGACCATGAAATTGATGGCTGGGCAGGTAAAGTAACTGTAGACCGTATTGCGGGTAAAAAAATTACGGTTGTGCCAATTTTACGTGCAGGTATTGGTATGCTGGATGGTTTCTTAAACCTCATTCCAAGTGCAAAAGTATCAGTACTTGGTTTAGAGCGTGACGAAGAAACACTTGAAGCGCGTACTTACTATAAAAAATTAGTACCAGACGTACAAAACCGTATTGCGATGATTATCGATCCAATGCTTGCAACAGGTTCATCGCTAGTTGCTGCTATTGATGTATTAAAAGCAAGTGGCTGTAAAGACATCCGCGTGATGGTATTGGTTGCTGCGCCAGAAGGGATCAAACGTGTTGAAACTGCACATCCAGATGTGACCATTTTTACGGCTTCTGTAGATAACGGTATTAATGAAAATGGCTACATCGTTCCTGGTTTAGGCGATGCGGGTGACAAAATTTTTGGTTCAGTACAAAAAGACTAATTTTAGTACCGAATGAAAAAAGAGGCTTTCATAGCCTCTTTTTTATATAATGATGAAAAGATATTTGAGCATAGGACAGTAGCATGAAAGATGAAGTGTACGTAGGTAAAGTCAAACAATATGATCCTGAAAAGGGCTATGGTTTTATCGGTTCATCTGAGGGAGATATTTTCTTCCATATTTCAGATTTTCCATCTGCAGATGGTGAACCAAAACGTCATGATCGTGTGAAATTTACCGCAGTGAAAAATGGTGATAAATTTAAAGCGGTCAAGATTGAACGTGTAGAAGACAATTCAGCCAAAGCGAAAAAAACGAAAGTTGTGCAAAATAATAAATCAATTACATCAGCTTTGCTGTCTAACTTTAAACGTTAAGTCATTTTTTGCTGTTTTAGATGCTGTATAACAGATTCAATTCAGTAACATAAAAAAGGGGCAACGTGCCTCTTTTTTATTGGCTTTGTGCGGGTCTAATTTTTAAATATGCAGGGGTATTTTTTACTGAATGGTATTCAGAACAGTTAAAAATTTAGCTCAATACATTGCGTTTGTATCTGGCAGGTTTTTAGAGTTTATGCCTGAAAAACAGACAACAAGCCTATGTGTATTTTTAAAATAATTTATAGATTATCAATATTTTGCATCTTTAAGCACTCTGAGTTTTTAAATTTCAATCGCGCTAAATCATCTTTAGGGTTATACAGCGAACACTGAGATGACTATAATCGACACCGAATCAGGATGAGGAATCACTATGTCACTCGCAAGTCAGTTAAACGACAAGCAACTTGAAGCCATGAAATATACTCAAGGACCCTTGTTAGTACTTGCAGGTGCAGGTTCAGGCAAGACCTCAGTGATTACCCGTAAAATTGCGTATTTGGTGAAGCACTGCGGTATTCCTGCGCATCGTATTACTGCGATGACCTTCACCAATAAGGCTGCACGTGAAATGAAAGAGCGTGTGACCAAATTATTAACACGTGAAGAAGCCAAGGGCTTGTCGGTGTCGACCTTCCATACCTTTGGTTTAAATTTATTACGTCTTGAACTTAAAAATACACCTTTAAAAAATAACTTTTCCATTTTAGATGCAGATGACTGCAAACGCATTTTGATGGACTTAATGCATCGTGACAATTTATCTGGTGCTGAAAGCAAAGAATTGATCGCGAAAGCCATGAAAATGATTTCGGATTGGAAAAACGACCTGATTCCACCTGAGCAAGCTCACACCACTTGTGAAACAGCAGAAGATGTTCAATTTGCACATTTATACCAATTGTATGAGCGTAATTTACGTGCATACAACGCCGTAGATTTTGATGATCTAATTGTAATGCCAACACGATTATTACAAGAAAATGCAGAAGTACGTGATCGTTGGCAAAACCGAATTCGTTATTTGTTGGTGGATGAATATCAAGATACCAATACCGCGCAATATATTTTGGTCAAGCTCTTGGTGGGGGTGATGGGCCAATTTACTGCGGTAGGTGATGATGACCAATCCATTTATGCATGGCGTGGTGCAAAGCCTGAAAACATGGCTTTGTTAAACGAAGACTTCCGTAATTTAAAAGTGATTAAGCTCGAACAAAATTACCGTTCGACCAGTCGCATTTTAAAAGCCGCGAATACTGTGATTGGCAATAACCCACATATTTTTGATAAAAAATTGTGGTCAGACAAAGGCCATGGTGAAGTGATTCGTGTCATTACTTGCCGTAATGATGATGATGAAGCGGAGCGCGTCGTAAAGGATTTAATTACGCACAAATTAATGAATGGTAAAAACTGGAAAGATTATGCCATTTTGTACCGTGGTAATTTCCAAGCGCGAATTTTGGAAACGCAGCTTCGCCAAATGCAGATTCCGTATAAATTATCGGGTGGTCAGTCGTTCTTTGCGCGCTCAGAAATTAAAGACATGATGAGCTATTTACGTCTGATTATTAACCCAGAAGATGACAGCGCATTCTTACGTATTATTAATACACCTAAACGTGCGATTGGCCCTGTGACCTTAGAGAAACTGGGGCTGTTTGCACAAGAAAGTAATTTGTCCTTGCTAGCAGCATCGGGTGATCAGCGTTTAACTATGGCGATTCCCAAAAAAGCCACCACGCAATTGGCCGAATTTCATGACTTCATTGAGCGTTTCACACGTAATTTAATCGAAGATGATGAACCTGTACCCATTATCCGCCAAATGATGATTGAAGCTGGCTATATCGATTATGTGAAAGAAACGGCAGCCACACCAGCACAGGAAAAAACCAAGCTCGACAATATTGAAGTGTTGTACAGCAGTATCCAAAGTTTGATTAACCGTGCTGAAGATGTCGACGAAAAAAACATTGAAAGTGTCATTCGTAAAATGGTGTTGCTGGATATGTTGGAGCAACAGCAAGAAGAGGAAGATACAGATAAGGTCAATTTATTAACCTTACATGCATCAAAAGGTTTGGAGTTTCCTTATGTCTACCTGATTGGTTTAGAAGAGGAAATTTTGCCTCATAAAAACTCAATTGCGGCCGAAACTGTTGAAGAAGAGCGCCGCTTAATGTACGTGGGTATTACCCGTGCACGTCAAGGTTTGACCATCACCTTGGCAGAACAACGTAAAGCGGGTGGGCAAATGAAACAAATGACCCCGAGTCGCTTCTTGGATGAATTGCCACAAGATGAACTGGATTGGTTAGGTCGTAAGAAAAAACTGGCGGGTAATATTGATCCAAAATTGCAAGCACAGCATTACTTAGAAAATTTACGTGCGTTGATTAAGCGCTAATAAGCAATTTGTAAAATAAGTTACATTGAAACAGGAATGAAACATGAAAGTTCAAGTTAAAGTACTCGACTCACGTCTAGGTACAGAATGGCCAATGCCTGCGTATGCTACAGCAGGTTCTGCAGGCTTAGATTTACGTGCTTGTGTTGCTGAAACGACAGTGATTGAACCAGGTCAAACTGTGCTGATTAAAACAGGTCTTGCAATTTACATTGAAGATGTCAATTTTGCAGGTATGATTTTGCCACGTTCTGGCCTTGGTCATAAGCACGGCATCGTGTTGGGCAACTTGGTAGGTTTGATTGATTCTGACTATCAAGGCGAATTAATGGTTTCTGTATGGAACCGTAGTCAGACTGCTTTTAGCCTAGAGCCAGGCGAGCGCTTAGCGCAGTATGTACTGGTACCTGTGGTGCAAGCACAGTTTAATTTAGTTGAAGAATTTGAAGCAACTGAACGTGGTGCTGGCGGTTTTGGTCATACTGGCAAAAACTAAGCAGGCAATGCATGTAAGGTAATGTTTTCATTGCTTTACATGCATATTGACGATTGATTTATAAAAATAATAGTCATAGAAATAGATTAAAAATTAAAAAGTGTGAACCAGTTTGCGTATTAATGGGTGGCTTTATCAAATATCCCTAATATTAGTGATTGTTGGTATTATGTAATTCTCATAAACTATTGGGCAGATCAAATAGCCTAATATAGAAATAGGATAGTGCGATATTTGAGGTGCATAAACTATTCTATCTGTTTGATATATTTTATCTTTTAACTTGAACCGACTGTTTTTTTGTAATTACGTATTATTTTCACGCTTAAAATTTTTATCTTTTATAATTATGGGGTTAATAATTTTTTAAGGAATTTTGGATAAAATATTTTTTACTCAATGGTCAATTGATATTAACTATTTTATATTCAAAAGCTTAAGTTTTATTAATTGATTCTTAAACTAAAATGATTTAAAAAAGGAACACTTTTTTAAAGTATTTATGTGCTTAATTGTTTAATCAAACTGATTGTTCCTCCTAAAGTAGGCCACTGTTGATACGGGCAATTAAAAGAAGAATATCTTATGGGTTTACTCTATAACAATTTTCCGTCTCATATTTTCCGCGCGTACGACATCCGTGGTAAATCTAGTTTATTAACCAGTGATATGGTGGGTTCGATCGCCCATGGTTTAGCTCAGCAATATTTAAAACGTGGCCAAACATGCTTGGCTATTGGTTATGATGCACGTATCAATAGCCCGTTATATGCTTCAATTATTCAAGACGTGTGCGAAAGCTATGGGCTTGATGTGACGATTATTGGTTGTTGTTCTAGTCCAATGTTGTATTACATTGCACGTGATTTTTCTGGCAATGGTGTAATGGTGACTGCCAGCCATAATCCAAAAACAGATAATGGTATAAAGTGGATTGTGCAAGGCGAACCACCCACACCTGAAATGATTCAGCATGTTGCAACAGATGCAAAACATCATTTTGTGCCTAAGAAATCTGTAACACCACTTGAATTACCACACCAAATATTGCCTCAATATTGCTTACAATACCAACATGCATTATTGGCTGATATTCAGCTTCAAGCACCAATAAAAATTGTATTAGATGGTATGCATGGTTCAGCAGGTCGCTGTGCAAATTTAGTTTTAAATAAGTTGGGTTGCGAAGTGAGTGCCTTGCGTTGTGTGGCGAATGGTGAGTTTCCAGACCATGCACCAGATCCATCACAAATTGCCCATTTAAGCCAGCTACGAAATGCGGTTGTTTCACAGCAAGCAGATATAGGCATTGCGCTAGATGGTGATGGCGACCGTTTGGTGTTAATTGATGCACAAGGTACGGTCATTACTGCCGATCGTTTGTTATGTTTATTTGCGGAAATGTGTTTAAAAACGCATCCGCAAGCCGAAATTGTTTATGACGTAAAATGCTCGACGATGGTGCGTAATACAGTGCAGGCACTCAATGGCCAAGCAACCATGTTGCGCACGGGAAGTACCTTTTTACGCAAGTATTTGGCGCAATCAAAAGGTCACGCGGTATTTGGTGGCGAATATGCAGGGCATTATGTATTTAATGACGGGCGTGGCTGGGGCTATGACGATGGCTTATATGCAGCACTGCGTGTGATTGAATATATGCAAGCAGAGCAATTAAGTTTGGCTGAACTCTTGGCGCGTTATCCAGAACGCGTGGGTACGGAAGATCTTTATATTTCCACCCATCATGTCGACCCAAAAGCTGTTTTGGCCGAAGTAGAACGTCAATCTCAACAGATTCATGCAGAAATTAGCAAAATTGATGGGATACGGCTTGATTTTGATGATGGATTTGGCATCATTCGAGCATCGAATACAGGCGAGTATTTCACCCTTCGTTTTGATGCGGATGATATGACGCGTATGCGCCAAATACAGCGCCTGTTTGTCAATATGTTAGTTGAGCAGTATCCAGACATCGCTCAAGACATTTCAGATGCTCAATAAGGAGAGGCGAATGCCACATCAGCATACCGGCATCGACAAAGCACAGATTTTGACAGAGGCTTTGCCGTACATTCAACGTTTTTCAGGTAAAACGCTGGTTGTAAAATATGGCGGCAACGCAATGACTGATCCTGAGCTAGAAAGCTCATTTGCACGTGATATTGTTTTATTAAAAACTGTAGGTTTAAACCCTATTGTGGTTCACGGAGGTGGCCCACAAGTTGATTCGTTTTTGAAGCAATTAGGCCGTGAGTCTGACCGTATTGACGGTATGCGCGTAACTGACCCAGCTACGATGGAAGTTGTAGAAATGGTGTTGGGTGGTAGTGTGAATAAGTCCATTGTGAACCTGATTAATAAGCATGGTGGCCGTGCAATTGGTTTAACAGGTAAAGATGGTAATTTGCTTCGTGCACAGAAATTATTGATGCAGAAGACGGCAGAAGATGGTTCTATCAAAGAAATTGATTTAGGTCTAGTGGGCGAAGTCGTTGGTGTAAAAACTGATGTCTTGGAAATGTTCACGCAAGGTGATTTTATTCCAGTGATTGCACCATTGGGTGTAGATGAAGAAGGCAACACCTATAACATCAATGCAGATTTGGTTGCGGGTAAAGTGGCTGAAGCACTCGGTGCGGAAAAACTTATCTTGTTAACCAATATCAGCGGTGTATTGGATGAAAACAAAAACCTACTGACTGGTTTAAGCACACAAGAAGTTGACCGTTTAATTGAAACGGGCGTGATCTATGGTGGCATGATTCCTAAAGTGGGCTGTGCATTAGATGCAGTGAAGGGTGGTGTGGTAAGTGCACATATTGTCGATGGTCGTGTACCCCATGCAACGTTGTTAGAAATTTTTACTGATCATGGTGTGGGTACTTTAATTACCAACCGTCAAGCTGCTAAAAAAGCTTAAGCCTTCAAGATCGTCTGCTGTAAATATAAAAAGCCCCATTTCGATGGGGCTTTTTTTGTAGGTTTGAATTGCAACAGAATGCTATGTGGTCATGAAAATGTCATCGCGTACACCTAGTGTAAAACAACGTCAAAGAGCTGAGGTTGTGCACATGTTGGATAAACTAAATCAGTACCGTCAAAATTTTGCCTTACCCTTTTATAAAAAAAACCACAAAGCAACCAGTTATAGTTTTGAGTGGGTTGAAGACTTAGCTGGCCTTCAGCAAGTACAACAATTTAGAGCAGTGCAATTTGGGGCACAGTTTAATTTGCACTTTGCAAATGGGCTAGATCAAGATTTATATGATTTTAATTGTGAACACGCCGTATTACGTGACAAAGTCACTCAAGAAATCGTAGCGTATACCAGAATTAAGCGCTTACAAGGCTATGAGTTAGTCACAAAGAGCTATAGTCAACATGAATTTGATATAGCCAGCCAATTGGGCCATTTAGAGCATATTGTGGAAATTGGACGAACCTGTGTGCATCCACGCTATCGTTCAGGCAAAGCATTGTCTGTGTTGTGGCTAAACTTACTCCCCAAGGTGTTGTGGGAAATGAAAGCCAAATATGTCATTGGTTGTGTGAGTGTGCGGCTCAAGGGCAATGAAGCGCAGGCTTATTACACCCATCAATTTATAAAAAACTTAAAGCAAGGTACGAATTCTATACGGGCACAACAGTCGTATGAACCTGCATATCCGCAATATAGCTTTAAGCAGGATGAACGTATTCCAAAATTGTTTGATGTGTATTTAAAAATGCAGGCAACTTTGTCGCAACAGGCCTATTACGATCAAGAATTTAATTGTGTGGATTATTTTGTTTTTTTAGAGGTAGCCAAAATGGCAAAAAACTTTATTTTTCATCAAAGAATCACGCAATAGCGCTCAAAATAGCGAGCTGTGATGGATTTTGTTATTTGTAATCGTTTCAGGACTCATGCAGAATAGCGTTATCATTGACCACACTTATGATGATGACGCTTATGTGCCAGCTGTTAGGGATGAATTGTGCGACACCAACGGATATTACGTTTTCTTTCCGTGGTTTCTCTCAGCGTGCAGGTATTACATCGGATCATTGTGATGGTTTTGGTATCGCTTTTTTTGAAGATAAAGCCTGCCGTTTATTTGTAGACAATCAATCCGCCGTTGAATCACCGATTGCTGAATTGATTCGTAATTATCCAATTAAATCACGCAATGTGATTGCGCATATTCGTAAAGCGACCCAAGGTAAAATCAATTTAGAAAATTCGCATCCATTTAGTCGTGAGCTTTGGGGGCGCCAATGGATTTTTGCTCACAATGGTGATTTACATGATTTTTCACCTGAATTAGCAGGTCGTTTTACGCCTGTAGGCAATACAGATAGCGAATTGGCTTTTTGTTATTTGCTCGAACAATTGGTTAAACGTTTTGGCTATGAAGAGCCCAGCTTAGACCAAATCTTTGATGTACTCATTGAGATTTCTCCGCAAATTGCTGAACATGGCACGTTTAACTTCTGTTTATCCAATGGCCAAGCTTTGTTTAGCTATGCCATTACCAAATTACATTGGTTGGTACGTGAGTACCCATTTAAACCTGCACAGTTAATTGATTTAGATGTGGAAGTCGATTTTAGTGAAGTGACGACTGCTGATGATCGTGTGGCAGTTATTACCACAGAGCCTTTAACTCAAAATGAAGTTTGGACGGCATTTAAACCCGGTGAGATGATTCTCTTTCAACATGGTAAGCCTATTCGTCATGCTATGAGTGAAATTGCGCGTTTAGAGCGTGAGCGTTTAGATCCATCTTTGCGTCGCGTGACATTGGCAGATCATTATTGATTGCATTCAATATTCAAAATAATTGAGCTCTATATTTTAAATGACTGTTTTTTTGAAAATAGATGTAATTATTTATATGATTTATACTTGAATTGATTAAAAAATATCCGACTCTTGTGGTCAAGATTAAATATTAAAACAATAATAAACAATGATTTACATAATATTACTTTAAATACACATAATTCCGAGTAAATCACTTCATTTTTATTTAATCTATTTCGCTATATGATTAATTTTATGTGATAAATAATTCAAAAGTGGTAGGTGGTCGTAATGAAAATGAAATGGATTCCAGAATATAATACTGGCATTGATGTGATTGACGATCAGCATAAACGTATTCTTGATTATATTAATGAAATTGATAGTGTAGATGCCAATACGGATCGTGCACGTATTCAAGAAGTATTGAATAATATTATTGACTATACACAGTCTCATTTTACCTTTGAAGAGTCTCTTCAAGAAGAAGCGGGTTATAAATACCGTGTACCACACAAACGTGTACACGATTTATTTATTAAAAAGATTGAGTCATATCGCGATCGTTTTAATATGGGCCACGCGATTGAAGCAGAACTTCATGAAGTATTATCTAAATGGCTCATTAATCATATTCAACACGATGATGCAGATTATGTCGGCGCCGTGAAAGAAAATATGATGGGAATCATTAAAGAAAAAGAACAGAAAAAAGGTAAAAACTGGTTCGCTCGCTTCTTCTCATAATTCAAGATGAACGAGATAAGAAGAACTAAAATCTAATAATGATTTAGCGCAGCAAATCACCGTAAGGTGGTTTGCTTTTTGTTTTTGATTTTCCAGACAGAGCAGGGCAAAATAGCGCTAGCTTTTTTAAAGGAACGCCTCATGCAGGATAATGCTATGTCAAAATGGTTATCGCCTCTGATGGCTTTTTGTGTCTCATTTATTATTATTGCGACTCTTGCGCCAATAACGGGGATTCAAATTGACCGTCAGCTAGATTTCTGGTTGCTCTGGCTTGCAACAATGCTCATTTTAGCATTGCCATTGTGCTATTTAGAAATCGCACTTGCAAAACGCTCAAATACCACCGCTTTACAGGCATTATCTAAATTAACACGCGATGCAGATGCATCTGCGAAATGGCGTTTGGCAGGCTGGTTAGCTGCTGTTTTTATTCCATTTTTGGTGGGTGGTGTACTGTCTAATATTAGTCAGCTTTTACAAGCTACGGCAGTTCCTGCGCTAGGAACACCTATTGTATTGGCAGGTCTTGCAGTATTGGCAATTGTTTTGTCCTTTATCCCACGCCAAATTACGGTACTTCTAACAGCTGTAGGTGTATTGGCTTCTTTAGTGTTGGCCAATGTTATGGGCACACAGCTTCCAGCATGGCATGTTACACCTGTTGAATTTAGTGAATGGGGAAGTGCAACAGTATTGGCTCTAGTTGCGAGTGGTTTAGGGCTAGGCCTATATTGGCAAAGTAGTTTATTCGCAACACAAAGCCAAGAATCTGCAACTCAAACTGCACTACCTATTTGGTTCGCACAATTATTGGCAGTTGTTGCGTTTGGTTTCTTTGCTGTCAAAACAACCGTACCTGCGTATGCATTAGCATTTGCAGCAACAATGTTTGCAGCTTTAGTGCTCAATTTAGCACGTGAACAATTACAGCAGCGCCAAATTGCAATGCCTGTGCAGTGGCTCGTAATACTGGTTCCAGTATTTATTTGGGCAATTCCAAGTATTAGCCCTATTTTCAACACAGTGTTGATTCTCTGGGGCTTGGTGATTTGTTTGGTATATGCGGTTTTCGTTGGTTGGATTATGAAAATTAGCCATTTGCGTAAAGCACTGAATTTTTCAAATGAAGCGTTTTATAATATTTGGCGTATAGCGGTGCGTATTGTTATTCCACTATCGATTGTGTTGGCGATTGTGGCTGTATTAGGTCGGATGCTCTAATGGCGGTACAAAAAATTTGGGTGGCTTATGCTGGCCCGACAGCTCAATTTCATATTTCAGTCCCATTTAATGAAGGCATGACTGCATTAGATGCGATTCGTCTTAGTGGGATTGAGCAACAAACAGAACTCCCCGAAAACCTTCAATTGGGTATTTTTGGTGTGCGTTTAAAAGATCATCAGCAAATTTTACAGGCGGGTGATCGCGTTGAGATTTATCGTGCATTAACGATTAATCCAAAAGAGATACGCCGTAATCGGGCTGCAAAAAATCCGGTCAGTCGTTATTGTCGCGGAAATCGCTTTAAACAATTATGGTCATAAAAAAAACCCCTCAACAGAGGGGTTTATTTTTATATGAAACTGATTATAGTGGCGGTGCAGTTAAAATTGCTTCTTTTGAGCCAGGTAGACCTGGTTGTGATTCTGGAATAGTGTCCAAACCTTCGATTTTTTCGACGATGCCGTTTTGGTTAAAATAAACTTTTAAATGCTGACCAGATGCAGCAGGAATCTTCGCTTTTTTAGCATAGGTTCCTGGGGTATAATTGTAGATGTAGTCCCAGCGCAAAGGATTCATTGGATCTGTAATTGTTGGGCTTCCAAGCACAAAACGAACTTGTTGGAATGTCATACCCACTTGGATTTTTGATGCTTGCGCCTTAGTTAACGGCGTTCCTTGTGGAATATCAACTTTATAAACGCCCAAGGTTGAACAGCCTACGAGCAATGAAGTGACGAACAACGTCAGCATGAGTTTTTGCATTTTGCTACACTATCCCAAATTAATTATGATGCATTTGATCCAAGGATAGATCATACTGCATCTAAAGTTTGTTGCCTATTCCAACTTTAATTTTGTTGAGAGACCTTTTTTCATGCCAATATCAAACCAAGATTTACGCAAAGCTGGACTTAAAGTTACGCTTCCACGAATTAAAATATTGGAATTACTAGAAAATTCAAGACAACATCATTTAAGCGCGGAAGACATTTATAAGACTTTACTTGAACAAGGTGAAGATGTGGGTTTAGCAACTGTGTATCGCGTGTTAACACAGTTTGAAGCTGCAGGGATTATTCAGCGTCATCACTTTGAAAACAATCATTCTGTATTTGAAATTATGCAGGAAGATCATCACGACCATATCGTGTGCCAAAACTGTAACAAAGTGGTCGAGTTTACCAATGATGTGATCGAGCACGAACAGCACGAAGTGGCGAAAAAATTCGGTTTCGAACTGACAGGCCATTCATTAAATCTATATGGTTATTGTGATGCGCCAGCATGCCAAGAAGCATACCGTAAAAAATAATGCCAAACTGGATTTGATTTAGCTTTATGTAAATCAAATCCAATAAGCACAAAAAAAGGCTGAGAGATCAGCCTTTTTTTGTGCTTGAATTTCAGAATCTTAGTAAATTACCGCCTACACTTGACCATCAAAGGTAATGTTGGTGCTGGCATTCATTAAGCGATCTCCACCTTCTTCAGACAATTTGATTTGTAGGCGTAAGTCGTTTGGTGAATCGGCGTGTTTGAGTGCATCTTTGTAGCTAATTTGTTTGGCTTTATAAAGGTCAAACAGGGCTTGGTCAAAGGTTTGCATGCCTAATTCACGAGAACGTTTCATCAGGTCTTTAATTTCATGTACATCACCTTTACGGATCATGTCTGAAATTAAAGGTGAATTGATCAAAATTTCAATCGCAGCACGGCGAGAGTTACCATCAATGGTTGGAATCAACTGCTGTGCAACCACGGCTTTTAGATTTAACGATAAATCCATAAACAATTGGTTGTGACGATCTGCTTCAAAGAAGTGAATGATACGATCTAATGCTTGGTTGGCGTTGTTGGCATGTAGTGTCGCAAATACCAAGTGACCTGTTTCAGCAAAGGCAATGGCATAGTCCATTGTTTCACGTGAACGAATCTCACCAATCAAAATGACATCAGGTGCCTGACGTAAGGTATTTTTCAGTGCGATTTCAAAAGAATCGGTATCAATACCCACTTCACGCTGGGTAATAATGCAACCTTGATGCTCGTGTACAAATTCAATCGGGTCTTCAATGGTGATGATATGACCTTTTGAGTTTTGGTTACGATAACCCACGAGTGATGCTAGGGATGTTGATTTACCTGTACCTGTTGCACCCACAAAGATGATGATACCGCGCTTGGTCATCGCTAATTCTTTTAAAATTGGCGGTAACTTGAGTTGCTCCATAGTCGGAATGATCGTTTCAATACGACGGAGCACCATGCCTGGCTCATCACGTTGCTGAAATGCACTCACACGGAAACGCGCTGATTTAGATGGATTGCTGATTGCAAAGTTACATTCACGTGTTTCTGCAAACTCTTTACGCTGTTTGTCGTTCATTATGGCATTTAATAATTGGCCAACAGTTGAACCTGGCAGTTTTGTAGAGCCAATAGGTACAATTTGACCATTAATTTTCATGGACGGCTCGACATCGGCAGTAATAAAAAGGTCAGAGGCCTTTTTTTCCACCATAAAGTCGAGCAAACCGTTAAAATCCATAAGGTTTCCCCAAATAATATAATGCTAATTTTTATAAGAAAGATTCTGGCTGTTTTGCTGCAGTACGTGCAGTTTGTGGGCTAATGATGCCTTTAGACACTAAAGTTTTTAAGCTTTGGTCTAGCGTTGTCATGCCGTAGTTTGCACCCGTTTGAATGGCAGAGTACATTTGCGCGACTTTGTTTTCACGAATCAAGTTACGGATTGCAGGAATACCGATCATGATTTCATGCGCTGCTACACGGCCACCACCATTTTTCTTTAATAGTGTTTGTGAAATAACCGCTTGTAGTGATTCTGACAACATGGCACGAACCATATCTTTTTCTTCAGCAGGGAATACGTCAATCACACGGTCAATGGTTTTAGCCGCAGATGTAGTATGTAGCGTACCAAATACTAAGTGACCAGTTTCAGCTGCTGTAAGCGCCAAACGAATCGTTTCAAGGTCACGCATCTCACCGACCAAGATAATGTCAGGGTCTTCACGCAGTGCTGAACGAAGTGCTTCGTTAAAGCCGTGGGTATCGCGGTGGACTTCACGCTGGTTAATTAGGCATTTTTTTGATTGGTGTACAAATTCGATTGGATCTTCGACCGTCAAAATATGGTCATAACGGTTGTCATTGATGTAGTCCATCATGGCTGCCAATGTCGTCGATTTACCAGAACCTGTAGGCCCAGTCACCAGTACGATACCGCGTGGGTATTCACAAATCTCTTTAAAGATTTGCCCCATGCCCAAATCTTCCATTGAAAGTACTTTTGATGGAATGGTACGGAAAACCGCACCAGCACCGCGGTTTTGGTTAAATGCGTTCACACGGAAACGTGCCACGCCTGGAACTTCAAATGAAAAGTCTGTTTCCAATTTTTCTTCATAATCACGGCGTTGCTTGTCATTCATAATGTCGTACACCAATTTGTGTACTTCTTTATGTTCTAATGCAGGCAAGTTAATACGACGAACTTCACCATCTACACGGATCAGTGGAGGCATACCTGCTGATAAGTGTAAATCTGAAGCGCCATTTTTAGCCGAAAATGCCAATAATTCTGTGATATCCATAAAATCCCCGAGTACGTCTAAATCTTAATTATTTTGGTAGAATAATAAGGCTTTCCCTCAGCTTAACCAACTGTTAGTTAAAGGGCAAAGGAAAAAAAGATGAATGAAATGAGAACCTCGTCAATGAATACACTTCAACACGCAAAAGAGCAGGTACTAGAGCAGATTAATCAGGCATGTCTGAAGGCTGGTCGTGCTGGTGAATCTGTACAGTTACTGGCGGTATCTAAGACGCATCCGAGTGAAATGCTGCGTGAAATGTATGCGACGGGGCAGCGTGCATTTGGCGAAAATTATTTGCAGGAATCTTTAGATAAAATTGAAGCACTCAAAGATTTAGAGATTGAGTGGCATTTCATTGGTCATGTGCAGCGCAATAAAACCAAACATTTGGCTTCAAGCTTTGCTTGGGTGCATGGTGTCGACCGTTTAATTATTGCAGAGCGATTATCAAGCCAGCGGGAAGCAACTCAAGCGCCATTAAATATTTGTCTGCAAGTGAATATTGATGCGCAAGATACCAAAGATGGCTGTCAGCCGAATGAAGTTGCAGATTTGGTCGCACAGATTTCAGTATTGCCGAATTTACGCTTACGCGGTTTGATGGTGATTCCTGCACCCAACAATCCGCAGGCTTTTGTTGATGCCAAAGCGCTCTTTGAGCAAGTCAAAGCACAGCATGCAAAACCTGAGGATTGGGATACCTTAAGTATGGGCATGTCGGGTGATATGACAGATGCGATTGCTGCAGGTTCAACTATGGTTCGCGTGGGGATAGCACTGTTTGGTGCACGCGATTATTCGCAGCAATAATAAATTTAATCCTCCCTAACCCTCCTTTTTCTAAGGAGGGGATTTTCAACGCTTGATTTATCCCACGACTTGAATGGTACTTGCACCTGCACCGATCGGATTGACCTGAATTTGCACTGGGATTCGTTCGTGCATTTCTTGAATATGTGAAATTAATACCACTTTACGACCTTGGTTTTGTAGCTGATCTAGCGCATTCATCACCATGTGCAGACTTGAGGCATCGAGCGTACCAAAACCTTCATCAATAAACAGGCTTTCGATTTTCGTTGTTCCTGATGCCATGCTGGCAATAGCTAAGGATAAAGCGAGCGCGGTTAAGAACGACTCACCGCCTGAAAGAGAAGAAACAGATCTGGTTTCACCATCCATATCATGATCGACAATGGCTAGGCTTAAAGAGTTTTCAAGGCGCTTTAAGGTATAGCGCTGAGAAAGCATCGCCAATTGCTGGTTAGCATACTCAATTAAAATATCGAGGTTATATTGCTGCGCCAAATCACGGAATTTCTTGCCCGTTGCATCGCCCATTAAGCTCGAAATTTTATTCCAACGGTGCTCTTCAGATTGGATCTGTTTTATCTGATCGGCAAATTGCTGCTGTTTTACGACATTGCGCTGATGTACTTCGAGTTTAAGTTTCATCTCATCTCGTTGTTCCATCACTTGGGTCATTTGTTCTAATAAGCTTTGCAATTGTGCAAGTAGGGTTTCAAATGTGATTTCAGGCTGCAGTGTTAAGTGCTGCTGTAATTGTTCATCCAATGTTTTTTTGGCAGATTGTGCATCGCTATATGCACGTTCAGCCGCGATAATTTGCTGTTTCAGTTGCAGCTCTTGTTCATGCGAAATTTCGCTTAGTTGCTGCAACAAGGCATCATTAAACTCAATATGCAGCGATAACCACTGTTGAATACTTTGTGCAGCTGCTTCCTGTTGATTTTGCAGCTGTAGTTGCTGTGCCTGATACTTTTGCAGCGCTACTTGTGCGGCATCAAAGGTTTGGCGTCGTTGCTCAAACTGTTGACGCACCGTATTAAACTGAGTTTGCAGCTGTTGTCGGCTTTGCTCAAACTGCAATAACCACTCATGCGGTTTTTCAACGGTTACTTGGGTCATGGTAAAAATAGCTTGAATCGCAAGATCGCTATTTTGTTTACCTTCTTCTAATAGTTTCGCAATTCGTTTTTCAGTTGTAGCAATATTCTCTAGACTGAATTTAGTTTGCTGTTTCGCCTGTTCCAGTTGCTGCATTTTCTGATTCAGTTGCGTATCTAGTTCATTGCGTTGTTTTAGGGTGTTGAGGCGCTGTTGTAGTTTCTCATAAACCTGTTCAGTAGCGGTGCGGGTCGATTGCTGCCATGCATGTTTTTCAGTGTCATTGAATAAAGACAAAATAGGTTGAATATTTTGTTCTGCATGCTGTACATCGGTCAGCTGCTTTGTCGTGTGCTGAATGTATTGAGACAAAGTCTGGCTGTTTTGCTGTGCCCGTTCATGGGTTTTTAAATCAGCTTCTGTTTGCTGTAAAGACTGCTGTGTTTTTTCAATATGATGCTTTACAGCTGTTTCAAGTAAGCTCAAATCTGCACTTAAATCATAAGGGATGCTCAGTGCATGAAGTGATTGTTCAAGCTGGGTTTGGACATTGCTCTGCTGCGTGCCGATTGCAATGAGTTGCTGTGCATTGGCTTCAAAAGCAGTGGACTGCTGTGTGCATTTTTTTTGCAGTTGCTGCCACAGATCAAAGGCTATTTTTTCCTGCGCTAGCGCTTGTTGTTCCTGCTGTTCTTGCAGTTTTAACAGTTCATGGGAAAGCACATCTTGGTTATGTGTATAAGGGTGCTCGGTGCTGCCGCAGACCAAACATGCTTCTCCTGCGACCAGATTAGCTCTGAGCTGTTCTATATTGTCTGCATGCAGTAATCGCTGCTGCTGTAACACTGTTTGCAAACTTTCTCGAGCCGATTTTTGTGTATGAAACTCAGTTTCAGCTGTGCTGCATTGTTGCTGATGCTGTGTGAGATCGCTTTGCAGTTTTTGCTGTTCTTGCAATTTTTGCTGCTGTTCAACATGAATAGCGTGGTAACGCTGCCAATGACTCTTGGTGACATCCAACTGATTAAGACGATTTATTAGGTCTTCACGTGATGTACGTAAGCCTGTAATTTTAGAATTGAGCACTTGGTCTTGCCCAAATTGCTGAATAAGCTGTTCAAGCTGTTGCTGTTTTTGAGCGACTTGCTGCGTAGCTTGCGCGACATCACCATATTGCTGCTCAAATTGCACATAACTTTGAATAAAGCGCTGTAAAGGGCTGAGATGTGCAGACAGCGCTTCATCTAAAACTTGAAAATGTGCTGTTTGCAGCAGTAGGGTATTTTGCTGTGCTAAATTTTGTTCTAACTGCTGCTGTGCTTGTAGCAATTGCTGTTCGGATTGAAGCAGCGGGGCATGCTGATCTTGCAGTTTTTTGAGTTCATCTTTCACAGCAATGAGCTGATCGCCTAGCACTCGGCGGTCGGCAATCCGCGCACGTACTACATCAATTTGATCTTGATAATCCACTTCAAATTGGTGCTGCTGTTTTTGCTGCAGATCAATTTGTTCAAATTGCGATTTTTCATGATTATACTGAATTTCAATTGCGCTGAATTGCTGCTGTGCCTGAGTCAATTGAGGCTGCAGCGCCACCATTTCTGTATTTAAATTTTTCTGCTGAATGATGCTTGGACGGATTGAGGCGAATTTTTCCAGTTGTTGCAATTGCAGCTTCTGTGGCTGCAGTGCATCAAGTTGCTCCTGTTGAACAGCCAAATATTGCTCACGCTGCTGAATATCCGCAATCAGTTTGTCTTTGTGTTGAAACCATTGCTGCTGTTTGAGTAATTGCTGCTTTTCACTATCAAGTTTTTGGTAAGTATCTGCATGGCTTTGAAATTGCGCCGTGTGTAAGGCAATATCTTCATCAGACAATATTTCAATATGTCCTAAAACATTTTCCAGCTCTTTACGCTGATTGGCAATTTCTTTGGTTTTATCAAAGGCCAATTGACCAATTTTTGCGAAGATTTCAGAGTTGGTTAGATATTCTAAAAGTTTTCCACGTTCATTATCACGTGCTTTTAAAAAAGCAGTGACCTCTGATTGTGCGAGTAGTACTGTACGGGTAAATTGTTCGAAACTGAGTTTTATAATTTCGGGGATATGCTTTTCAACCTGTTTGGTTTGATTAGCAATAATTGTTTCGTCCGTTAAGCATTTTAGTGAACGCTGTACACTTTGCAATTTACCGTTTGGGTTTTCACGTGCACGTTTAATTTCCCAACGTGCAGCATAGACTTTTTGGTCTTGAGCAACAAAGCTGAGCTCGGCAAAGCCTTGGGCTGTACCACGGCGCAATATTGTTTGTGTTGATTTCGTGAGGAGTTCTGATCCATCTACATCAATAAGTTTACCATCGCTGTTTTTAAGACGTGGTACCTCGTTGAATAACGCCAAACACATGGCATCTAAAATGGTCGATTTACCTGCACCAGTTTTGCCGATAATTGCTACCAAACCTGCACTGGCTAAAGGTTCAGATTCAAAATCAATAAAATGCTCACCCGCTAAAGATGCCAAGTTTTTAATACGTATAGATAAAATTTTCATGGCAATTCCTTAAGCGTTCGCATCATCTTCAAGTGATTTTTGAGCTTCATCGATCAAACTTAAAAAATCTTTAATTACGGTATCATCAGCACCGTAACCTTGTTTTTCCCAAAGATTTTGGAATAATTTTTCAGGCGTAGGCGGATCAAGGTTGATAGCAGCTTGCTGCTGATTATTTTGATCTGAAGTTAAATAACGGCGGCTGATGCGCACCAAACGATAACGGTTTGGCGCTAAAGCCTCTTCAAACTGCTGTCTTAAATTAGGTGCAGGCGGGGTGTCGGTATGATATTCAATTTCGACATATTCACGCTGATCAATATCTTCAATTTCACCGCTCGTCAAAGCGGATAATTGTGCCAAAACTTCTGGAATTGTGCCTTTGATTCGATGCAATTGCACACTGCGCGGAATCGCTAAGGACTCCATTTGAAAGCGTGATTCATCGCTTTGAGTCGGGTCAATACTGATCTCAAGCACTTGGTGCTTATAATTAATTTCACTAAATGACAGGGGAATCGGTGAGCCGCTATAACGGATATGAGCCTGTCCGACTTTTTGCGGTTTATGCAAATGCCCAAGTGCAACATAGTCGATTACATCATCAAATAGCGCAGTCGAAAGCGCTTCTTCATTGCCAATAATAATTGGGCGCTCTGAGTCCGACGTTTCACCGCCTTGCATGTGGGCATGTGACATTAAAATTAAGGCTTGATCTGCTGTTTTACGTGCTTTGGCTTCTGCAATTAATTGCTGATGTACATAGGCAATGGCGCTTTGGCTATTGGTGGTTTGATCATTTAAACCAGTAATCTCGGCAGCACGTAAAAAAGGTAAAGTCAGACACCATGCCACGATATTTTTTTGTTCATCTAAAATAGGTACGAGCAGGCGGTCTAAATCAAGCTGACCTTCGGTATTTTTATGGACCACACCTACAGCTTTGGCATGGTATTTTTCTAATAATGGCTCAACTTGTTCAATACGGTAACCTGAGTCATGGTTGCCTGCGATCATCAGGGTTTGCATGTGCGGGGCACGCACATGTGCATCAGCTAAAAACTGATACAGCTGCTTTTGTGCTCTAGATGCAGGGTTGATGACATCAAAAATATCACCTGCAATGAGCAGGGCATGTGGCTGTTTTTGTGCTATTTGCTCAAGTAGCCAATTGAGAAACTGTTCATGTTCGTAGTCACGCGAATGGTTATAGAAGAATTGTCCTAAATGCCAATCAGAAGTATGAAAAAAACGAACAGTCATGCTAGCCCCAAAACATCAAAAGATTTGATTGGGCTCTAAAGTATCATAAATACTGAATATTCCGTTGGTTATTGATTATTCATGCGTCAAGCTAAGTCGCTTAGGGCGTTGCTAAAATATGAGCATTTGTACAAAGTGGTTATGCTGCATTGGGATCGACTTGCACAAGTCCAAAAGTATTGTGGTCGGGATCTAAGAAATAGCCTTGCCAGCATTTGCCTGCAATGGCGAATTTTTCCATAGCGACTTGACCGCCATTCGCTAAAATTTTAGCTGCTGTTGCATCAAAATTTTTAACTTCAATCGAACAGGTAAAGGCATTGGTGCCACAATGTGTGGGCGGGGTCTGGGCAGGTCGCTCGAGTAAGCCACCATGTATACCCGCAGTTTCAATTTGATAATATTGAATGGGAAGGCCGTCTACACGATGAAAAGTCCAACCAAATATTTCACTGTAGAATTGTGTGTCTCGTTCAGGATTTGAAGATTGAATTTCAAAATAAATAACAGCATTCATGCGGAGATGCTCCAGCAGAAGGAATGAGATGAGATTGATCTTAAGGTATAGCTTTGCAGACGATGTGCGTTTTTCTGTAAAGATGAGTGCTTGGATTGAAATTTTAAAAATTGAGTTAGAATGATAAGACTGAGTTTTGTGTTGAAATAAAAAACGCAGAAAATAAAAGACCGACGATTCGAGTGATGGTGAAATCGTCGGTCAAAAAATCTATTTCAAGGTTTAAGATTTGGCTGCTGTTCAAAGGCTCAAACCTGAAAAGAAAATTATTGCTTTAAGAAAGGTCACCGAAACATTGTGGATGCCAGTACAAATCATCGGCTGCTACAGACCTTGTACCCTATATAACGCTACCTATGAGAGATTGGTTGACAATAAAATGAAAAAAAATTCATTTTTTTTTATACTGAACTGATTTTATTTCTTAGGTCATCATTCAGATGTCGCTAACTCGTTATTTTGTCATGTTTTTTATCATTTGCTTGGTGCTCAGCTGTGTTTGCGGTGTGTTGGCCGCGCTACTACCAATGGGTGTAGGCGGTATTTTAACAGCTGTACCCTATATCGTGGCAATGGTTTGGGTGCTTTATATCTTTTTAAAGCGAAATCAACGTGCACCAACACAGGCAGAGCGTAAAAAAATCACTTTAGGCTTTACCTTAATTTTTTGGGGTTACAACATTGCCTTTCAAATTTTAGGCGTTGCTTTATTTGCGATAAAAGATCCTGAAATTTGGCAAAACTTTATATCGTACTTACAACAGCCTAAGTTTATGAGTTTGGTGGTTATTATGGGTATGCTGTTGGCGATTCCATTGTATTTACTTACCTATTGGTTTTATGGCGCGCAAGCAAAGCGCATGTCAGTTAAAATGTTTGGCCATGAATAAGGCTTGAACAAAACATGAACTTATCTTATAGATGGTAGGGTATCTCCATTTATTAGAGACGGTTTATGCTGAAGGAACGGGTGTTAATTACAGGGGCGAGTGGTTTTATTGGTACACGCCTGACGGAATACTTGTTAGCTAAAGATTATGCGGTTATTGGTTTAAGTCGTAAAAAAGATTTGGTTTCGCCGCATCCTGATATGCAATGGATAACAGCGCTCAGTGAGTTAAAAACAGACCAGATTGATTATGTGATTAATTTGGCGGGTGAAAGCATTGGGCAGGGGCGCTGGACGGCTGCGCGTAAGCAAAAATTAATTGCCAGTCGAGTACAAACAACTGAGCAATTGTACCGGTACTTAGAACAGCGCCGTATTGTACCTAAATGCATTATTTCGGGCTCTGCAATTGGTTATTATGGAATAGACACCACTGAGCAGTGGCAACAGGCATGTACCGAGCAGTCGCCGGCCCAAACCATCTTTCAATCTGAGCTGTGCCAACAGTGGGAACAGACTGCGCTACAATTTTCGAATCAAAATACTAAAATCATTCGGCTGGGGATTGTGCTGTCTGCAAAAGGTGGCATTTTACCGCAAATGTTATTGCCTATTCGATTGAATGTGGCTGGAAAAATAGGTAACGGACGCCAACCCGTGGTATGGATTCATATTCGTGATGTATTGCAAAGCATTGAATTTATAATGACATCGAATGTACCCAAACAGGTGTGGAACTTGGTGGCACCTGAGCGAGTGAGTCAGGCAGATTTTGTCTCTTTAGCATCCCGACAATTAAATAAACGACCACTATTAAACTTACCTGCAGGTTTAATGAAGTTAGTGCTAGGTGAGCAATCACAATTGATTTTAAATGGTCAATATGTCAAACCCCAAGCTTTACTCGATGCTGGCTATACGTTTCAGTTCTCTACACTCAAAGAAGCATTAGCCAATTTATTAGCGTCACATTAAGTTCATATAAGCGAGCAATAAAAAATGCCTGATGAACAGGCATTTTTTATATGGCGCGCTGTGAGGTTTAATGGAGGCTCGTTAATGCTAAAGGGCTGTAAGCCTGTGGATTAACAAGGGTGTCTTGTTGTAGCACCAGCTGACGCAGTAACTGTGCAGAAGCAGGCCCCATACATAAACCATTCCGATAATGACCAAAATTCGCCCATAAGTTGGTAGTATTAGGCATTTGTCCAATATAGGGAATACCTGTGGGTGAGCTTGGGCGTAAGCCAGCCCATTGCTTTACAATCTGAAGTTCTGCAAGTGCAGGAACCATTTTCAGGCTAGCCTTATAAATATCTTGTTGAACGTGTGTAGATGGACGGTGATCAAATCCTAAATGATTCATGCTAGATCCACAGACAATATGCCCGTCGCGACGTGGAATTAAGTACATTACTTCATTCATACACATGGTCGGTAGCCAATTTTCTGGGCCTTTAAACAGGAGCATTTGACCTTGAACGGGAGCTATAGGAATCTGTAGCCGAAGTTGGCTAGACCAATGTTCTGACCATGCACCTGTGCTAATGACATAATGATCTGCTTCAAAACGTTCACCACGTGTGCTTTCGATTGCTTGAATTTGTGTATCTTGAATAATGAATTTTTCAATCCACGTCTGTTCATAAAACTGCACCTGCGGATGCTGTTTTAAGTAGCCAATGATGGATTTAAGCAGGCGAGGATTACGCACATTGGCAATTTGAGGAAAATAAATAGCTTGTTCAAATTGATGAGAAATCCGTGGATTCAGCTGTTTTATTTTCTCGTATTGTAGATGTTCGCAGTATTGCATAGGTTCATCATGCAATTTGGCATAATTCAAACCAATCTCAAAATCAGCTTGATCAAAAATCAGCATGCCTGTTTCATGTATTTCGAAGTCGATACCAGAAATAGGGCATAGTTTTTCATTCCATGTGCGATATAAGTCTTTACCGTGTTTGGCCAAGTCATTGACCGCTTGCGGGTAGCGCCAAGGATACATCGGAGAGAGAATACCGCCCCCTGCCCAAGAGGCTGCTTTACCCGCAGATTGTTGATCGAAAATTGAAACTGAACAGCCTTGATCTATAAATTCTAGGGCAGACAATAAGCCGCTAATGCCTGCACCTATGATGGCAATATGCATTCCGTGTTACTGCATCTTCAAAAATAAGGGCAATTATAAAGCATCTGATTGGCTTTTGAGTTTTAGAATGCCTATATGAAAAATCGATTTGTTTTCTTTTTTCTATATCTCTAAAAAAGATAAGCTTGTTGTTTTTTATTCGATTACAAAATATCGCAAACAAAATATGATTTCCTTAATTAAAAATAAGGGCGTCACGATGAAAACAATTTATAGCGCATTATCTTTGGGGATATTGGCAATATTCAGTAGTGCAACACATGCGACGACTGGATATTTTATGCATGGTTATGGTGTTAAAGCGCAGGGTAATGCAGGTACATCAATTGCAAATTTTAATGACGCATT
The DNA here is from genome assembly GCF_004209135.1 of Acinetobacter sp. WCHAc060006. Classification (NCBI taxonomy): domain Bacteria; kingdom Pseudomonadati; phylum Pseudomonadota; class Gammaproteobacteria; order Moraxellales; family Moraxellaceae; genus Acinetobacter; species Acinetobacter sp. WCHAc060006. The sequence goes on from NZ_SGSS01000002.1 coordinate 61,603, forward strand.
AACAATTGCCAGTAACCCAGCAGGTTTGAGTTGGGTGGGGCAGCAAGTCAATGTTGGCGCAACAGTATTTGCGCCAGATCGTTCTGCCAATATTCAAGATAGCCCGCAAGCCAATGGTGAATATGATGCCAATGGACGTGAATATTTTGTGATTCCAGAAGTGGCTTATAGTCATCCAGTGAATGATCAAATTGCTGTAGGTTTTGCGATTTATGGCAATGGCGGGATGAACACCAGCTATAAACAAAGCCCTTTTGAAAAATATGGCAGTACAGGCCCTGCTGGCGTAAATTTATCTCAAGTATTTTTCTCGCCTGCTGTGGCATGGAAATATGCACCGAACCAATCTGTGGCGGTCGCATCGAATATTATGTATCAGCAATTTGAAGCCAAGGGCATTGATGGTTTTGCCCAGCTTTCACAAGACAGCAGTAATTTAAGTAATCGCGGAAAAGATTCGTCAACGGGTATTGGTTTTAAATTGGGATGGTCTGGGCAGTTCTTTGATGACCAATTGACCTTAGGTGCTAAATATTCATCTAAAGTTAAAGCTGGTACATTTGATAAATACCGTGGTTTATTCGCAGAAAATGGTGGTTTTGATGTGCCTGAAAGCTATGGTGTAGGCGCTGCATTTAAACTTACACCCGCATTAACGCTGGCAGCTGATGTTGAACGGATTAACTATTCAGATATTGCTTCCGTGGGTAATCCGCTCAATTTAACCCAACCGCTGGGGACTGCTCAAGGAGCGGGTTTTGGCTGGCAAAATATTAATATTTATAAAGTGGGTGCAACTTATCAGGCTACACCTAAACTTAGCTTACGTGCAGGTTATAGCCATAATGATCAGCCCATTCAAGCGGATCAGACCTTCTTAAATATCTTAGCTCCAGGCGTGGTACAAGATCATTTAAGTCTGGGGGCTACATGGTTAATCGACACACATCAGGATGTCAGCATTGCATATACCCATGCTTTAGAAAAAGAAGTGAAGGGGCAAAACTCTATTCCCGCAAACTTTGGTGGGGGCAATGCCAACCTAAAAATGAATCAGAATATTTTAGGTTTAGCCTATAGCTATAAGTTTTAAGCATCTTAAGCAAAATAAAAAAAGCATCTGATCAGATGCTTTTTTTATGGCTAAATGAAGACACTTATTTCATGTCTTTTAACATGAGCGCGGCTTCTTCGGCAAAGTAGGTCCAAATACCATCAGCACCTGCACGGCGACAGCTCATCAGTGATTCAATAATCACATTTTCAGATAACCAACCGTTTTGAATGGCACCCGCCAACATGGCATATTCACCGCTGACTTGATATACAAAAGTTGGAATACCAAAAGTATCTTTGACTTCACGGACAATGTCGAGATAAGGCATACCAGGCTTCACAATCACCATGTCTGCACCTTCTTGGATATCTAAGGCGATTTCATGGAGTGCTTCTGCGCGGTTACCAATATCCATTTGATAATTGTACTTGTTGCCACCTTTTAAGTTGCTTGAAGACCCGACAGCATCACGGAAAGGGCCATAGAAACTAGATGCATATTTTGCAGAATACGCCATGATATTGGTATAGATATGGCCATTGGCTTCAAGTGCTTGGCGAATCGCGCCAATACGACCATCCATCATATCGCTCGGTGCAACAACATCTGCACCCGCTTCAGCATGACTTAAAGCTTGTTTAATTAAACATTCTACAGTTTCGTCATTTAACACATAGCCTGTGTCATCAATAATGCCATCTTGACCATGAGTCGTGTACGGATCGAGTGCGCCATCGGTAATCAATACCATTTCAGGCAATTCTTTTTTAAGCAGGCGAACTGTATTTTGGACTAAGCCATTGTCTTGCCAAGCGGCTTCAGCGCTCAGACTTTTGTCTTCTTGTGGTGTTACAGGAAACAGCGCTAATTTTGACACGCCTAATTCCAATAAGCTTTCAGCTTTTTTAAGCAGTAGATCTGCAGATAAACGCTGAACATTTGGCATGCTTGGAATATCTTGGGTTTGATTTTGACCAGGCAATACAAATACAGGATAAATAAGGTGATCAGCCGTCAGTTGGGTCTCTCGAACCATGGCACGCAATTTATCATTTTTACGAATGCGGCGCATACGAGTGGCAGGAAATGCTGGACGATTGAACGTATAGGTCATAACAATCTCAATGATCAGTCTTAAACTAGAGCTATTGTAGACTTATAATCCTGTTTTAGGACAACACGCTTCATTTTTTTATTCAATTAAGGTAATTCGAGCAGACTATGACGGACGCAGCAAAAAATTGGACAGGTAATATGGATTTAAGCTCGAATGTAGACATGACACAAATTTTACAAGGTTTGTGTCAGGCGTTTAATGCATCGCCATTTTTTGCTCATAGTCTCATGCACATGTCAGTGGTAGACGGGCAAATCGAAGCACGTGTAGATATGGCACCAAATTTGGTGGGTAATGTGGCATTTCAAATTTTGCATGGCGGTGTGGCTGCAACTTTGCTAGACAGCATTGGCGGCATTTCTGCAATGGGTGAGCTCTATAAGCATGCAAAAGCTGAAGATATGACCGAAACCAGTAAAAAGGTATCCCGTTTGGCAACAGTGGACATGCGTGTAGATTATTTAGCACCAGGCCGTGGCCAATATTTTACAGCCCGAGCAGAAACTTTACGTTTAGGTCGTAAGGGCTGCACCATGCGTATGACTATGCACAATGATGAAGGCAAAGCGATTGCAACAGCGATTGCATCGTATGCATATTAATATTGGCTTAAGCTAACTTTATAATAATACAGAATAATTGACAGCACAGGATGCGAATCTTGTGTTGTTTTAAAGAAATGAAGACTGAACAGTTACATTTATATTCTCAAAACATGATTATCTCGCTATAAAATGCGTCAAATTTAAAAAATGACTTTTTCATCGACATCATAGAGGACAAAAATGTCCGATATTTGCGGGATGCAAATATGTTGCCGTTTGAGTAAGTCTGTTGGATTTAGGAAAAATCAATGACAGATGCCCAAGAAACACTGCCAGAGACTCAAACAGTGCCTCAACTCAGCGATTCAGAACTGAAAGCCAAACGAAAGAAAAGTTTGACCTTTGTTGCATTAATTTTAGTGATTGCTGTAGCGATTTATCTGATTTGGAAATTATTTTTTAACCAAAGTGTATCAACCGATAATGCTTATGTGGGTGCTGAAACAGCATCAGTCACATCGATGGTGACAGGGCAAGTGGCTGATGTATTGGTTAGTGATACGCAGCAGGTTAAAAAAGGTCAGGTCTTAGTTCAGGTTGATCCACGGGATGCTGAAATTGCCTTGGCACAAGCAAAAGCAGAATTAATGAAGGCACAGCGTCAATATAAACAAACGGCAGCCAACAGTAGTGCTTTAAATTCACAAGTCTTTGTGAGCGATGATGGTATTCATAGTGCTGAAGCACAAGTGGCCAAAGCTAAAGCAGAACTCAATAAAGCACAAGATGAACTGAATCGTCGTCAGCAATTGAGTGCTTCGGGTGCAATTTCTAAAGAAGAATTAAGCACCGCACAAAGCGCCGTAAATAATGCACAAGCAGGGTTTGACCTCGCTCAAGCAGGTTTAGCGCAGGCGAAATCGAGTCAAAAAGCAGCGCAAAGCTCTTTAGCAGCCAACAATGCTTTAATTCAAGGCAGCAATGAACATTCAACCCCTGATGTATTGGTTGCTCAAGCAAAACTCAAACAGGCTGAATTAGATCTAGAGCGCACAGTCATTAAAGCGCCTTTTGATGGTGTGGTGACCAGTCGTAAAATTCAGGTTGGCCAGCGTGTGGCACCGGGTTCAGTGTTATTAATGGTTGTGCCAATTTCACAGTTATATGTCGATGCCAATTTTAAAGAAAGCCAATTAGAGCGTGTCAAACCAGGGCAAAAAGTCACACTTACGTCAGATCTATATGGTGATAGCGTGGAGTACACAGGCACAGTGGTGGGCTTTTCTGGTGGAACAGGCGCAGCTTTCGCTTTAATTCCAGCACAAAATGCAACAGGAAACTGGATTAAAGTTGTACAGCGCTTACCTGTTCGTATTCGTTTAGATCAACAGCAATTGGCCGAACATCCACTGCGTGTGGGCTTGTCGATGGAAGCAAAAATTGACTTAAGCACGAAGTAAACACCTATGAATAGCTATGTTCCTTATGGTGATTTAAAAGGTAGCCGATTGATATTGGCAGCCTTTGTGCTGGCATTGGCAAACTTTATGGTTGTGCTCGACATGACCATTGCCAATGTATCGGTCACACATATTACGGGTAGTTTGGCTGTTTCTAGTTCGCAAGGGACGTGGGTCATTACATCCTATGCGGTGGCAGAGGCCATTTGTGTACCTTTAACAGGTTGGCTGGCAGGACGCTTTGGCGGGGTCAAAGTTTTTACTGTGAGCTTAATCGGGTTTACGGTATTTTCGGTACTATGCGGTCTATCGACCAGTTTAGAAATGCTGGTGTTTTGCCGAATAGGTCAAGGCTTGTTTGGTGGCCCAATTATGCCACTCAGCCAAATGTTGCTACTTCGTATTTTTCCACCTGAAAAACAATCACAAGCCATGGGCATGTGGGCGATGACTACCGTCGTTGGGCCAATTTTAGGGCCAATTTTGGGTGGTTCCATCAGCGATAATTTGTCGTGGCACTGGATTTTCTTTATCAATATTCCAGTAGGTATTATCTGTGCGATGGCGGCGATGCGTTTATTAAAACCCGCTGAAACAGAAATCGCGAAGCTCAAAATTGATATGGGCGGCCTCGTTTTATTGGTGTTATGGATTGGCGCATTGCAGTTGATGTTGGATTTGGGCCATGAACGAGACTGGTTTAATAGCCCAGTGATTATGGTTCTGGCGCTGACCGCACTGATTGGATTGGTGATTTTTACCATTTGGGAGCTGACAGAGCGGCATCCTGTGGTCAATATTCAAATCTTTAAATATCGAAGCTTTACTATATCAGTTGTGGCATTGGCCTTAGGCTTTGGTGCATTCTTTGGCAGTATTGTACTGATTCCACAGTGGCTACAAATTAATTTAGGCTATACCGCAACTTGGGCTGGTTATTTAACTGCAACCATGGGCTTGGGCAGTTTAACCATGTCGCCATTGGTGGCGAAGTTAGCGACAAAATACGACCAACGTGCACTAGCGAGTTTTGGTCTTAGCATATTGGGTGGCGTAACCTTAATGCGCGCCTTTTGGACCACAGATGCAGATTTCTTTTCTTTAGCACTGCCCCAAATTCTACAAGGTTTTGCGGTGCCATTTTTCTTTATTCCACTGTCTAATATGGCTTTGGCTTCAGTTCAACCACAAGAAATGGCTTCTGCTGCGGGCTTAATGAACTTTTTAAGAACCATGGCAGGTGCAATCGGCGCATCGATTGCAGTTACAATTTGGGATGACCACACCAAACTTGCACGCGCCGACATGGTGGGAAGCTTACATGTAGAAGATACACAAGCGACGTTGATGCAACAAGGTATGAGCTCACAAGGAGCTTTGGGGTATATCACCAGCTTAGTCGATAAAGAAGCCTTAACTCTATCTGCCAATCATGTATTTTTACTGTTGGCGATGATCTTTATATTCGCAGCCCTCATCATTTGGTTATGCCCACGACCTAAAATTGTGGAAGGGGCAGGCGGACATGCACATTAAGCCTTAGCCTTAAATGAACATCATATAAAAAACCGCATTGATTGCGGTTTTTTATATGTCGAGAATGATGTGTTTATAAATCAGATTTGGCACGTTTTAAAGCAGACTGCCAGCGGTTTAAATGATATTCGCGTTCATCAACTTGCATGTTTGGCTCAAAAGCACGTTCTAATTGCCAAGATTGCGCTATTTCATCTAAGTTTGAAAATACGCCTGCCTTTAAGCCTGCTATAGCTGCAGCACCCCAAGCGGTTGATTCTAAAAGTTTAGGACGAAGTACAGGCACATTTAAAATATCGGCTTGAAATTGCATCAGCATGTCATTGGCACAGGCACCGCCATCTACACGTAACTCTTTTAAAGGTTTTGAAATATCTGACTGCATAGCGCTCAGCACATCAGAGACTTGAAATGCTATTGATTCTAAGGCTGCTCGTGCGATATGTGCTTTACCTGTGCCCCGTGACATTCCACAAAGTAAGGCACGTGCTTCACTGTCCCAATGCGGTGCGCCAAGTCCAGTAAAGGCAGGGACTAATACGACGCCTTCGGTTGAGGAGACTTGGCAGGCTAGCTTTTCCACATCACCACTTTTTTGAATAATTCCGAGTCCATCGCGGAGCCACTGCACAATAGCGCCAGCCATAAATACACTGCCTTCTAGGGCATAGGTGGTTTGACCTTGCGCTTGCCAAGCAAGCGTCGACAATAATTTATTAGTGCTATATTGGACTTCATTTCCAGTATTGAACAACATAAAACAGCCAGTACCATAGGTGTTTTTGGCTGTACCAGCTTCAAAACAGGACTGTCCAAACAATGCAGATTGCTGGTCACCCAATATGCCTGTAATTGGAATATTTGCCCCCAGTAGCCCCGTAGCTGTATCTGCTACATAGCTGTCGGAACTGATAATTTTAGGCAAGATGGATGCTGGAATATTAAATAATTCGAGTAATGACTTATCCCATTGTTGCGTTTGTAAATTCATGAGCATGGTACGTGAGGCATTACTGGCTTCAATTATATGCTCAGCACCTTGAGTCAAATTCCATACCAACCAGCTGTCGATCGTACCAAATGCCACATGGCCTTGCTGTGCTAGTTCTCGTAAGCCTTGGGTATTTTCGAGTAGCCAAACCAGTTTCCCTGCGCTGAAATAGGGGTCGACTCTGAGCCCAGTTGTATGGTGAATTGATTCTTGTAAATTTTGTTGGATAAGTTGATTACACCAGTTCGCTGCACGACGGTCTTGCCAAACAATAGCAGGAGCGAGAGGCTTACCCGTGCGTTTATCCCAAACCACAGTGGTTTCACGTTGGTTGGTGAGGCCGATTGCTTTAATATCTTTAGCTAGAATACGCGCAGAGGCTAGAGCTTGCTGCACTACGGCAATTTGAGAGCTCCAAATTTCTTGAGCATCTTGTTCGACCCAGCCAGAGTGTGGGGTTTGAATATGTGTTTCACGTTGAGCTGTTGCCTGAACTTGTCCATGTTCATTAAATATGATTGCACGACTAGAGGTCGTACCCTGATCGAGGGCCAGTAAATAGCTCATATCTTTTTCTTTTGATGTCTTGAAAAATAAAATATTAGCGCAATTATGTAATTAAGCGCATTCAATTGTGTAATTGTTCAGAAAATACATCGTATTTTTTATCAGTTATGCTATGATTGCTCTAACTTTGGGGATGTTTCTGGCTTCGACGCTGGTGATGAAACTCATAGATGCATGTCGAGAGCGCATTTTCTCTCGTAAATCAAATTTGCATTTTTTAGTCGCAAACGACGAATCATACGCTCTAGCTGCCTAAGGGCAGCTTGTCCGCATCTCTGAATACTTGTGGTTAGAGATCCCGACTGAAGCGCAAGCACACAAGTCCGTATAAAGCCAAGCCTCGGGGCTTTGTACTAAACTTAGAGGATCGCGATTTGTACCCTGTTCGTCGGGTCACAAAGAGTTAAAACAATAGACGATATCTAAGCATGTAGTATTCTCGAGTGTAGTGCTGGCGGACGCGGGTTCAACTCCCGCCATCTCCACCAAAATTCTTGTTTTAAATCAGTCACTTATATTAAGTGGCTTTTTTATTGCCACAAATTTCTCACATAAATATTCTAATAACAGCTTTTTTAGACATGAGTATTCACTATTTATTAATGTAATGCTCGAACAAATAAAAAATCCAAAACATATATCTATTTGTTTTATTTTAATTTTCTCTATTTAATTCTATCTTTTAATCGTATGCCCACTCAAAATCAAATGGCTATTTGAATTTTTGTTAATACCAGTCAGAGAATGTATGCGAATCTTCATAAGCCCATTAAGCGAGTACAGAGAGATAAATGAATGATTCAAAGCAGTGTGCTTCCGAGCTTAGATCCTGTGCTAGACATTTTTGAGCCTCTCATTTGAGCAAAGAGTGTACCTTCACTATGCTCTATCATTCAAAACTAAACATTATGTTAAGCTTGCTTGACATGATGCAATGTGGTTATTCATTATAGGCGTACATCAATGTATCTAAATTGATTGCTTCCGAAGAGTTGAAATCCTATGACCATATCCCGCCACGAAAAGATCTTTTTGCTAAAACAGAAGATTTTAGAAGTGACCGAACAGCTACTGCTCGAAAATAATCAGGATATTGTGGTTGGGGAATTAGCAGAAGAATTAGACATTGCGAAGGGCACTATTTATAAATATTTTAAATGTAAAAACCAGCTCTATCTCGAATTGCTCATTTTGAATGAAACGCGACTCTTGGAGATCGCTCAAAAATTTAAAACGGATGTGCAAGAGGGAATTCGGCAGTTCATGCTTTATCATCTGATGAATTCAAATCGAACTGTATTACTGCATAGTATTGAAGAGCGAATTACCAGTCAGGAAAGAGGAATAAAAAATAAGTTTGAAGAACTGTACGAAGTTCGAGAAAAAAGAATAGTCGAGGTTAAAGATATTACAGTCGAATATCTAATTTCTCGCAATTGTGCCATTAGCCTGCGTGATTATCTTTCTTATGTTTGGACCATCACACATGGTGCCTGCCTATTGTTAAGTTCAACTTATTATCAAAAATCTATTGGCGAACGTCAAAATCTAATAAATTTTTATATAAAACAAGCTATTAATGTATAGCTTGTACTTTCAGTATTAACTTTTTGGCCAATCTAATTCCAAGATACGTCTGAGCTGTTTAACGTTGTCCTCACCCAAATGTTTTGCGAGTTCTTGCTCGGCTTGATGAATTTCTGCCAATGCAACATCCGACATTTCTTTACCGTTCGTCGAAAACTTAACCATTTTGATGCGTTTGTCATTTGGACTATCAATAACTTCTAAGAACTTAGAATTAAGACCTTCAGCGACTAACTGATGCACCGCTTGGCGGGAAATTTTTAAGCGACGAGCCAATTCAGACATTGGCACAGGTGTTTCGCCAAGATAACTATAAAGCCTCGCCATAGATGGTGTTACGTAGCCATAACCATTTTTTTCTGCATTTTTCATTAAATGGTCTTCGATCCATTCAAGGCGAGATCGAAGCAAAGTTCTTAGAGATTTCACGGCTAATACATGGCTAAAAATGAGCTCTCAATATAAGCAATATGATTTTTTTTTTCCATTTTTATCTACGACTTTTTTCTAATTTTTAAAACGTCAAGTATACTTGACAATATATTCATATCAAATTAGTTTGTTTTTGCTAGGAACGCAAAACAAGAAGGGTACGTTGTATGGAACAACAACAAAATACACAGCGTAATGCTGTGATGACGATTTTAATCTGCTTTCTGATCGCCTTGATTGAGGGGATTGATTTGCAGTCTGCAGGTGTTGCTGCTGCAGGTGTTAGCGCACATTTTGGTTTAGATAAATCAAGTCTGGGCTTATTTTTTAGTGCTGCAATTTTAGGCTTATTGCCTGGTGGTTTAATTGGTGGTCGATTAGGGGACCGTATTGGCCGTAAAAAAGTACTGATCATTGCTGTTGCATTATTTGGTTTATTTTCAATTCTCACCGCTTGGGTAACGTCATACTCAGGGCTGTTATTTGCACGCTTTATGACAGGCTTAGGGCTGGGCGCTACATTGCCAAATTTAGTGGCATTGGCTTCTGAATCAGTGAGTGATAAAGCACGTGGACGTGCAATTTCATTGATGTATTGCGGTATGCCAATTGGTGGTATTGCAGTATCACTACTTGCGAGTACGCAATTGGCTGCAGACTGGAAAGTCATTTTTTATGTGGGTGGTGTTTTACCTTTGATGGTCATTCCGCTCATGATGGCATTCTTGCCTGAATCACGTGCATTTCTTGCAACGCAGCAAAGCGCTGATACCGCTCAGCAAAGCAAGTTCAGTGATTTGTTTAACCAGTATTTCCGCATGCCAACGATCCTACTTTGGGTGGGTTATTTCTTCACCATGATGGTGGTGTACATGCTACTGAACTGGTTGCCGTCATTACTTATGGAGCTCGGGTTCCAGAAAAAAGATGCAACCATGGTGCAAATGTTCTTCTCGGTCGGCGCTTTTGTCGGAACGATCGTACTGGGCTTGCTGGTTGACCATTGGAAAATGAAAAACGTCATTTTACTAATGTATAGCGGCATCATTTTAGGTTTGATCGCGCTGAACAGCTTTAGCACCGTAAATGCGATGTATTTTGCTGGTGCATTGGTGGGTTGTTTCACGATTGGTGGACAGATGGTGCTGTATGCATTAGGCAGTCAGGTTTATCCAACTCAAATGCGTGGTACAGGTGTAGGGACAGCAATGACTGTTGGTCGCTTTGGTGCGATGGCAGGTCCTGCTGGTGCGGGTCAATTCCTTGCAATGGGGAATGGCGCAACCGGTCTGATTGCGACCTGTATTCCGGGCATTATTATCGCAGCTGTTCTGATTCTGATCTTACTGGGCACAATGCAAAAACGTGCTCAAGTACAAGCATAAAACAATTTTGTAGTGCAAATTTTAACTGATTTGCACTGCATTTATTCAACTGAAAAAATGGAAGATGAGCATGGGTTCTGTAAATCACATTCTGATTGAAACACACGGCAATGTGTCTGTAGTGAATTTTCAAACTGAAAAATTAAATGTACTTTCACATACATTACGCTCAGATCTCTATCAGGCAATTGAGCAATTGTTAGCAGATGATCACGTTAAATCTATCGTCCTAGCAGGTTCAGCGAAAGTATTTAGCGCAGGTGCAGATATTGCAGAGTTCTCAGCTGGAACTCATCTTAACTTTCCATCATTACATGATTTAATTCATCAGATTTCAGATGCCCAAAAGCCGATTGTGGCGGCAGTTTCTGGTACTGCGTTGGGCGGCGGTTTAGAGTTAGCTTTGGCTTGTCAGCACCGTGTGGTACATGCAAAAGCACAATTGGCTTTGCCTGAAGTACACTTGGGTTTATTGCCAGGGGCAGCAGGTACACAACTGTTACCACGTTATATTGGTGCAGCATTGGCTTTAGACGCTATTTTAACAGCGAAACCTTTAAAACTCGCGACACTAACTGACTCAGCACTCATTGATGTATTGACGGAAACTGATGCTAAACAAGCAGCAGTTGAATTTGCTCAGACATTAACAAATTCGACACATATTAAGCATCAAAACTTAGAACTCACAGAAGAACTACAGGCCTTATTGCAAGCAAAACGTGATGCTTTAGGGAATAAGCCACAACATGTGGTGCAGCACGCTATTCTCTCAGCGGTTGAAGCTGCATTAACTTTAGACTTTGTCGCAGGTTTTGACAAAGAACAGGCTTTGTTCCAAGAACTGACATCCTCGGATGTGTCTAAAAGCTTGCGTCATGCATTTTTTGCAGAGCGTGAAGCAAAACATATTCCAGATTTAGATGTGGCTGTACAAGCCAAAGCCATTGAACGTGTAGCTGTGATTGGTGCAGGGACTATGGGCAGTGGTATTGCCATTTGTTTCTTGCAAGCAGGTTTTCCTGTGACCCTCATTGAAAATCAGCAAGCGGGATTAGACCGAGGTTTAGCATTGATTGCTAAACACTTTGCAGGACAAGTGGCTAAAGGTCGTTTGACTGAAGAAAAAGCCACAGCGATTCAAGCGAATCTTGCAACCAGCCTAGAATATTCTGCACTTGCAACGGTGGATTTAGCCGTGGAAGCGGTGTTTGAAGATTGGGATGTAAAAACTTCTGTGCTCAAGCACATGGATACCCATTTACCAGCACATGCGGTTTTGGCAAGTAATACCTCTACTTTGGATTTGAATCAACTTGCGGCGCAAACCTCTCGTCCTGAATCTGTGGTGGGCTTACATTTCTTTAGTCCTGCGCAAATTATGCCACTTCTCGAAATTGTCCGCACAGACAGCACAGACCAAGCCACTTTAAAAACCGCTTTAGAAATTGGCAAACGTCTGAAAAAAACTGCAGTGGTTGCAGGAGTGTGTGACGGCTTTATTGGCAACCGTATGTTAAATGCCTATTTGCGCATTGCAGGACTACTCATTGATGCAGGTGCATCGCCGTATCAAATTGACCGCGCTTTGGAAAATTGGGGTATGGCAATGGGGCCATTCCGCATGTGTGACATGGCAGGTAATGACATCGATTACATGATTCGTAAGCATCAGTTGAAGCTTAATCCAACGAAGAAATTCTCAGGCTTTGCCGACCAGTTATTTGAGCTGAAACGTTTTGGTCAAAAAACACAAAAAGGTTGGTATGACTATAGCCAAGGCAACCGCCGTGGGGATGTCGATGCTGAAGTCATTGCATTAATTGATGCCTACCGAGCAGGAAAAGGCATTCAAGCACAACAGTTTAGCGATGAAGAAATTGTCGCGCGTTGCATCTACGCCTTAGCCAATGAGGGCTTCCGTTTACTCGAAGAAGGAATTGCACTCCGCCAGTCAGATATTGATGTGGTGTATTTGGCAGGGTATGGCTTCCCGCGCTGGCGTGGTGGTCCAATGTTCTACGCGACAGAACAGGGGCTCAACACAATGATTTTGAACATGCAGCAATTTGCTCAAGACCCAACAACGGATGCGTCTTTTTGGCAAGTACCCGCATTGTTAGCACAATCAGTAGCTTAATTCGCGACGTTATAAAAAATAAATTTGGTGACCCAGTTGGGAACATGACTGGGCACTCAGAGGGTTAAATAATGAGTACATTACATTTTGAACATTGGCCACGCCATCATTCTAAAAACTTGTCGTATCCACAGACAGGTTTATATGAACATTTGGCCACCAATACACAGCGCTATCCAGATAAAGTGGCAGTGAATTATTACGGTAGCCAAGTGAACTATGCAGAACTGAATGCACGCGTGGAACGTTTTGCGGGTTATCTACAAGCCCAAGCCAATGTTCAGGCGGGTGACCGTGTTGTGATCAGCATGCAAAACAGCGTGTCATTTATTATTGCCTATTATGCAATTTTGCGTTGTGACGCGGTGGTGGTGCCTGTCAATCCAATGAACAAAGCTTTGGAACTGGAATGGTATGTATCCGATACAGAGTCGAAAGTTGCTGTGGTCGGTTCTGAACTTGTGGCCGAGTTTGAAACTTTATTGGGTAAAACCTGTTTAGGAAAAATTATTGCGGCACGTTATGGTGATGATATTTTCACGCCGACCAACTTTGTAATACCTGAAACAGTGATTCAAGCACCTGCAGTTGCTGAAACTGAATATGTAACCGACATGCGAACTGCTTTACAGCATTCAGCAATTGAAACGCAAGCTGTTCGAGCAGGTGAGGATTTAGCCGTTATTTTATATACATCGGGTACAACAGCACATCCAAAGGGGTGCATGCTGAGTCATCGTGCTTTGGTTGCGCAAATTTTGACGCAAATCAATTGGAGCCCATGGAACAACACGGCAAAAGTATTGTCTGTCACGCCATTCTTCCATGTTACAGGCATGGTGAATGCCATGTGCTTGCCTATTTGGCTCGGTGCAACATCCTTCCTGATGACTCGTTGGGATCGCCTTTGTGCTGCACAAGTGGTCGATTTACATGGCCTAACACATTGGTGCTGTATTCCAACCATGGTGGTGGATCTGCTGGCAATGCCGGATGTGAATAAATTCAATTTTAAATCCTTTACCCACGTTTATGGCGGCGGTACAGGTATGCCACATGCGATTGCCCAAGACTTTGAAACACTTACAGGTATTGAGTTTATTGAAGGCTGGGGTATGACTGAAATGGCAGCCGGTGTGCATCTCAATCCTTATGGTCGTGGTAAGCGCCAATGCTTAGGTGTGCCACTGTTTGATGTGGATACCCGTGTGATTGACCCAGAAACAGGTGCAGAACTAGGCATTCGCCAAAATGGTGAAATTATTTCGACTAGCCCATGCTTATTTAGTGGGTATTGGAAAAATCCCGAAGCGACCGAAGCTTCATTTATTGAACATGATGGCAAACGCTTCTTTAAAACAGGTGATGTTGGTTATTTCGATGAAGAAGGCTACTTCTTTATGGCTGACCGCTTAAAACGCATGATCAATGTATCGGGTTACAAAGTTTGGCCATCTGAAGTCGAAAGCATTTTGTATCAAAACACCAAAGTTTTAGAAAACTGCATTATCCCATGCAATAAAAATGACCGTGGCGAAAGTGTAAAAGCCATTGTGGTGTTGAAAGCCAATCAAATGATGACTGAAGACGAATTAAGACAGTGGTGCCGAGACAATATGTCGGCCTACAAAGTGCCAAAAGTGGTGGAGTTCGCATCTGAACTGCCAAAAACGGCAAGCGGAAAAATTAACTGGCGTTTACTGCAAGACAAGGAAATGAGCGCATGAATAGCTACAAAGCCCCTCTCAATGATCTAAGCTTTATCTTTAATCATTTATTAGATCAAGAGCAATTGGCTCAGCTTCCGGGTTTAGAGGATTTAGGCGTAGATCTATATGAATCTATTTTGGATGAAGCAGGTAAATTTGCCACCAATGTACTGGATCCGATCAATGCCAGCGGTGACCGTGAAGGTTTAAAAATAGCTGATGGCGTGGTGACAACACCAAAAGGCTTTAAAGAAGCGTATGCGCAGTATACGCAAGCAGGCTGGAACAATATTTCCTTAGAGCCTGAATTTGGCGGACAAGGCTTACCTTATATTTTGTCGACTGCGGTCAATGAAATCATGATGTCTGCGAATAAGTCCTTTGTGATGTGTTCTGGTTTAACCATTGGCGCGATTGAAGCAATTAGCCATGCAGGTTCTGATGAGTTAAAGCAAAAGTACTTACCTAAGCTGGTTTCTGGCGAATGGGGCGGCACCATGAACCTGACTGAGCCGGGTGCAGGTTCAGATGTTGGTGCTTTAAAAACCAAAGCGATTGATCAAGGTGATGGGACATACCGTATTAGCGGTCAAAAAATCTTTATCACGTTTGGTGAGCATGACTTTACTGACAACATCATTCATTTAGTGTTGGCACGTTTGCCAGATGCACCTGAAGGCGTGCGCGGTATTTCATTGTTCCTTGTACCGAAATTTTTAGTCAATGATGACGGTTCATTGGGCGAGCGTAACGATGTACGCTGCGTGTCGATTGAACATAAGTTGGGTATTCATGCCAGCCCAACCTGTGTGATGGCTTATGGCGATAATGAAGGCGCTTTGGGTTACCTCGTTGGCGAGAAAAACAAAGGCTTAATGGCGATGTTCGTGATGATGAACATGGCGCGTTTAACTGTAGGCATGGAAGGTGTTGCTTTAACAGAGCGTTCTTACCAAGCTGCTTTAGATTATGCGCGTGAACGTGTTCAAGGTGCGGATGTCGAAACAGGCAAACCAGTTGCCATTATTGAACATGCAGACGTGCGCCGTCAGTTGCTTAGCATGAAATCCAATGTTGAAGCGATGCGTGCATTGTCCTTGTTTATTGCACAAGCGCAGGACATTAGCTTCCGTCATACCGATGCAGATGTGCGTAAGCATAATCAAGGCTTGGTTGATTTACTGATTCCTGTATTTAAAGCATGGGCAACAGAAACAGCATTAAAAACCACAACCACAGGCATTCAAGTACATGGCGGTATCGGCTTTATTGAAGAAACTGGCGTGGCACAATACTTGCGTGATGCAGTCATCAGCGTGATTTATGAAGGCACAACTGCGATTCAAGCTGCGGACTTAGTTGGTCGTAAAGTGGTGAAAGACCAAGGCAAAAACTTAAGTGTGCTGATTGGCCTGATGAAAGAGACTTTGGCTCAAGTTCAAGCCAATGCTGAGCTTGCAGATGTGGCCAAAGCGTTTGCAGCTGCTATCGAGATTTTGTCTGAAAATAGCCAGCAAATAGTCGCTCAGTTCTTGCAATCGACTAAGCAAGCATTGTCTGTTTCTGTACCGTATCTAATGCTCGTGGGTAATGTCGTGGGTGCATGGCAATTGGCACAAAGTGCAGCCAAAGCTTCTGAATTGCTCGCAGCAGGCGACAGCAATATCAATTTCTTAAAAGGCAAAATTCAAACCGCGCGTTTCTATCACAGCATGGTATTACCAGAAATTCATGGTTTGGCGTACAGCGTAAAACATGCGGGGACTGCTGTGACCGCATTTGATAATGCTTACTTTGGTGAATAAGTCATGAGTTTTGATGTACAAGCTTTTTTAGATCAAATGCAAGCGCCACCGATCCACATCTTTTTGGGTGGAAAGGTGGAGCAGGTTGAGCATGAAAATGACTGGAAAGCCCGTATCAGCTACCAACCACGTGCTGAATTTGCCAACCCGATGGGGCATGTGCAAGGCGGCATGCTGTGTTCCATGCTGGACGATGCCATGGGTCTATTTGCGATTATTGCGCAAGAAGGCCAGCCATCGGCAACGGTCACCATGAATGTTTCATTCTTACGTCCATGCAATATTGCACCTGTTGAGGTGGAAGTTTACTTCGTGCGCCAAGGCCGCCGTATTTCAAATATTGAAAGTGTGGCTTATCAAAACGGTAAAGAAGTGGGTAAAGCCAGCGCTGCATTTACCCTCGTGTAATGGAGTTTTGGAGTATTCATTTTAATGGGTACTCCATTTTTTGCGCATCAGGATGATGTTTTATAGGGGTTCTATGGAGAGTTTAATGAAAAATTATAGCGCACGTTAATGCATTGCCGTGAGGCAGTTCTAACTTTATATCACTCATTTTTATCACTGTTTCTATTGATTATTCATCAATGGAATAGAGGTTTTTTGTCTTAGGGAAATGACAATGAAAACATTCGTACTATCTACTTTATGTATAGCGACAACATTACCAAGCTTGTGTTTTGCAGACTTTGTGAAAGACCGATCTGTCACATTGACGGCACGTAATTTTTATTTGGATCGTAATTTTACCGAGCCAAACGCAGCAGCACCTGCAGCCAAACAATGGGTGCAAGGTTTTATTTTAAATGCCAAATCAGGTTTTACCGAAGGCACGGTGGGTTTTGGTGTTGACCTCTATGCAGGGGTGGGCATTAACTTGTGGGGCGATAAAGACTATGCACCGGGTGTAGTGGGGCTTTCACCGCTCAAAGACAATGGCGATCCTGTAGATACATGGGCAGAAGCGAGCTTAACAGCCAAGGCAAAAATTTCTGAAACAGAAGTTAAAGTGGGTACTTTACAGCCGCTGAATCCAGTCATTGTCGGTTCGCCAGCCCGCTTATTGCCTCAGCAATACCGAGGTGTCGCGGTTGAATCAAAAGATGTAGACAACATTAAAATCGAAGCGGGTTATGTGAACCGCGTGAATCATCGTAACTCGACTGATTGGGAAAAGATTCGCTTATCAGGCGCTAATATGAAGTATAAGTCCGTCGAAACTGATGGCTTATATTATGTGGGTGGTTATTATTATTTAAGACCTGAAACAACCTTTGCTTTATATACTGCAAATTTAGTGGATGTGTATGATCAATATACATTTTGGGTACGCAATACACATCATTTTAATGAATGGGTAAATCTGTTTACCGACTTCCGTTATTTCCGTACGGTGGAATCAGGTGCGGAGCTGGCAGGTGAGGTCGATAGTCATCATGGCAATATGGTATTGGCACTCGGCGTGGATAACCATAAATTTACCACGGGCTATATTCATAACTCGGGCGATACAGGTTTTCCATATTTAAGTGGTGGTGAGGCCAATACCTATATTGATGCGTGGGCAACGGACTTTTTAAACCCGAATGAAAAAGCATGGTCTGTGCGTTATGACTATGATTTTAAAAATCAGGTTCCCGGTTTAAAACTTATGACGCGCTATACCAAAGGCACAGACATTAAGCTTGAAAACCTAAAACCGCGCGAAACATTGGAAGAGCGAAAGTTTGGTATTGAGTTGAGCTATCAATTGCAAAGTACCAAATTAAAAGGCTTATTTATTCGTTTACGTCATGAAGATTATAAAAATGACTTTGGCCCTAAAGCGACATTCCAGCCAGCGAAAGAGCAACGTGTAAATATTGATTATACGTGGAAGTTTTAATTAATTTGAATTATCGAGAAGAATTGACGGGTACTTTAGAGTCCTCAATTCTTCGCTTTTGATCGAGCGATTATAATTAGCAACAATTTTTCTGCTGTTATAACTCCTTATGTTTTTTATTTAATTAAGTTTAAATAAATTAAATACTTATTATATTTGCTTGGCATATTAAGTAGCACTTAAGCACTGATTAAGTCGCGTTAAAACCTTAAAAATAAATTGATGTGGTTGCTTCAAACTCGCTTGCCATAAAGCTATATAAATAAAACTAAAATAAAGTATTAAATAATAATGTAAATGATAATTGTTATTATTATGATATAGTCACCTTTTGCGATTATTAAAATTTAAATTGTTGAATGAGGGGTTTGACTGTGGAACGTAAAATATTAATTTTAGCTTTGCTTGCTTGTCCGTGTTTTGTTGTGGCTGCAGAAGCTGAAAGCTTCTCCATGCCGACCATTGTGGTGAAAGCAGATTCACAAGAAACAGATGTGACGGGAAAGCTCAAAAGAAAGGCGACACTTAATATTTTGGGTGAAAAAGATATTTTAGATACGCCCTTTACGATTCGTAACTACAGCCAACAAGCCATAGAAGATGCACATGCACATACCATTATGGATGTGCTGAAAATTGATCCAAGTATTCGTACCACAACCAACAGTGGACATTTAAACGAAAACTTTAATATTCGAGGTTTTAATGTCAATTGGGATGATCTTAATTTAAACGGCGCTTATGGTATGGCACCATCTGGTCGAGTATCTACCGATATTTTAGGTTCAGTCACTGTTTTAAAAGGCCCTAATGCCTTAGTAGCTGGTATGGCACCGGGTGGTAGTGTGGGCGGTGTCGTTATTGCCAATACCAAGCGTGCAGATAAAGAATTGACTCGTGTTACAGCAAATTTTGAAGAAGAAGGATTTTATAAATCAGGCTTTGATGTTGCACGCCGATTTGGACAAGATCAAGAATTTGGTGCACGTTTAAGTGCCAATTATGGTCAGGGTGAACATGTTGTCGATGGTCTAGAAGATGAAACAGTTTCTGCTGTTTTAGGTCTTGATTGGACAACCGATAAAGCCAAAGTTAATTTTGACGCTTATTCTACGAAAGACAAACGTGAAGGTGGTTCACCAGCGATGGTCTCGTTTGCAAGTGGAGTTCCTGTACTTGATGCACCAGATGGCCGAACAAACCTTTTCCCTAAATTATTTGGTAATCAGTCTGCAACGCATGTTGGAGTTTCTGGGGAATATAAATTATTAGATAATCTAAAAGTGATTGCAGGCGTGGGAACGACTGAACAAAAGTATCAAGGGCATTTGTTTGGAACACGTGTCATCGTAAGTAATGAGCAAGGTGACGTGAAAAATGCGCAGTATTTCCACGTAAAAATGAATCAACGTAATACGGCGGCAAATTTAGGATTAGAAGGAGCATTTGATACTGGATTGGTTCAGCATGTTGTTGGTTTAAGAGCAGATTATCTACATAGAGATACAAAACAGCATGATGCTGCAAATTCAACTAAATTTGACACCAATTTGTATAATCCAGGTCAGACAGGAGCTATGCCTGTTAATGCACCAGAGATGTACAATCTTGCTGATAATACGTTCACCAGCTACTCTTTAACGGATCAAATCTCGTTATTAGATGAAAAGCTACAATTTATTTTGGGTTTACGTTATCAAGATGTAGATGTAAAAAATCCATTCAAAAATACCGAATACAAATCCGATAAGGTTTCTCCAAGTTTAGGCGTAGTGGTTAAACCTTGGGGTGAAGATATTTCTTTATATGCAAGTTATGTTGAAGGTCTTTCTCAAGGCAATACTGTTAACAGCACTATTGATGCCAATAATGGTAAAACTTTTGCACCTTTCGAGACAAAACAATATGAAGTGGGTGCAAAATATCAGCATGGTTCATGGCTACACACTTTAGCCGCTTATCAAATTGAGAAGCCAAGTACACTAACATCTCCATATTCTGATCCAAGTAATTCAACCATCACTCAGATTACAACGGATGGTGCTGAAACTACTTCTAAAGGCGTGGAATATGGCTTCTCAGGTAATGTGACGGATGATGTGATTATTTGGGGTAACCTTGCATATATTGATGTGAAATACACCAAAAATACCACGGCAAATATTGTAGGCAAAACAGTTGAAGGTCAGCCTGAGTTTACAGCAGGTCTGGGTGTGGAATACAAACTCCCTGTGGATGGTTTAAGTATCAATGCACGTGGCAACTATGTAGATAATCAATATCTAAATAATACCAATACCCTAGAGTTACCAGACTATGCCTTGCTTGATGTAGGTGCAAAATATAAAACCAATATTGGTGGTGTAGACACGACTTTCCGTGCCAATGTCGATAATGTGACGAATGAAAAATATTGGGCGGGTGTATTTAACAGCGGATACACAACTATTGGTTCAGGCCGTACCTATAAGCTTGGTGTAAGTTTCGACTTCTAATTTAAGCCTTTAGGGTTTATTAAAATTGGCATGAGACAGTCCCCTCAAGTGGCTGTCTCATGTCTATATCAACCCTTACTGTTTTGACATCACTCGTTCTCTCCATAGGGTTTAGATCCATGAAAATCCTTGCTGTCATTCTCTGTATGATGGGGTGCTTGTTATTGTATTTCAGCCATCGCCATCAAAACCTACTTCAGCAGACGCTGGGCAAACGTTATGTATATGTAGGTTTCTGCTTCATCATCATTTCGCTCATCTTTCTGTTGATATCTGTTCCTAAGCTGGTTGCCGTGTATATGTGGCTCATGACGCTACTGGTGGCTTGGTCATTAATTCCTTTTGTGGCTTTATTTAAGAAAAATACTTCAAATGAAATTTCTCATTCAACAAAAAATCCAAGCTGATTGGTGGTCGAAAAGCTTTGCAGGCTGGGTTTTAGGTTTAAGCCTATCGATTGCAGGGGCATCTTTTATTACGATTTGGGGACTTCAGCATTTAGACAAAGCCTTAGCGCCACAACTGGGCATGTGGTCTGTACCTTGGCTGTATTTGCCTTTGGTATTTATTGCTTATTTCATTCCCAAAGGTTGGCAAGCTGTTCTAATTTATAGCGTATTGAATTGTATAGCCTATGGCATTTTATTGGCGCTTCGAGGATAAATCATTGTGAAAGTTCGTACCGATATTATTCGCCATGCCAAAGAATTACATACATGGGTGGGGATTACATCTGGCGTTTTATTATTCATCTGCTTTTTTGCGGGTGGGCTGAGCATGTTTCAACATGAAATCAGTCGATGGGCGACACCACCAGCGCAAAGCTTAAATACTATTGAAACGCATCAATACAATGAATTGGTTGAAAAAGTACAAGCACAGCATCCTGAAACTCTGAAAAGTTTTCAGTTGAATCTCGACTCTAAAGAGTTTCACTATGCGCCAATGCAATGGAAAGCCACAACTGAAGTCAAAAATGATGAGCATAGTATTGATCTGCATCAAAATGCGATGTTGGCAACTTTAGAACAAGATGGAATTTTGCATGTTGAGCAGGAAAACTTATCTAAGTTGGGTTGGCTCATTGAACAACTACATGAAACAGCAGGTATTCCAGGTTCTTTGGGCGATCATACCGTTGGTATGTATGTCATGGGCTTTGTTTCGGTTTTGTACTTTTTAGCTTTAATGACAGGTTTAATTGTACTGCTACCTACTTTGGTGAAAGATTATTTTGCCATTCGGGCAGGGAAAAATAAAAAGCGCTTTTGGCTTGATGCCCATAATGTTATTGGTATTACCAGTTTACCTTTTCATATTTTAATCTGCGCGACAGTTATTGCTTTTGCTTATCACGATGTTATTTATGGCGCGATTGGTGGCTTAGTCTCAAAAGATAGGCCTTTATCTGCACGTCCACCCGCAATGAAAGTGGTTGAACCTGTCGAGCCCTTAAATGTAGAAAAAATCTTTGCCAATATTCAGCGCCAAGCACCTGAATATCAAATTAGCTCCATCAGCTTTAACAATTTGGATAAACCAGAGAAAGCTTCGGCACGTGTCAATTTATACAGTTCAGAGCAAATGCTGCGTGGCGATCGCTTTGATGTGATGATGTTTAATCCTTATCAAACGCAGCCGTATAGAACCAATAATTTAAATACGCATGCCACCGCGATGGATCAAGTGATACGCTCTATGTTTAGTTTGCATTTTGGTAATTATGGTGGCGACTTGACCCGTTGGCTGTATTTTATCTTTGGGATCGGCGGGGCATTTTTATTTTATTCTGGTAATATTTTATGGATTGAGTCGAGGATTAAACGTCAAAAAAATCCACAACTTGCTCCAGTACAACAACGTAAAGATGTGCGCTTTATTGCAAATTTAAGCATTGGTGCATGTTTGGGGTGTGTGTTTGCAGTTGTGGTTAGTATGGCGATTGGGCGCTGGGGCAGTTTAGCGAATCTAGGCTTAGAAAGTATGAACCATCTGCTGGTCTATAGTTATTACCTGATCTTTATTTTCAGCCTAATATATAGTTTTATGGTGGGCGCGGCCAAAGCATTACCTGAGTTGTTATTGGCTATTGCTGTAGTTTTAAGCTTAGTTGCACCTGTAAGTTTTATAATTAGTTTGATCGCTTCAACCCCTATGACTTTATGGTGGATTGATCTAATCGCTATCGTGTTTGCATTGGCATTTTTACGCTTCTATCAACAAGCCAAGATACGACAATGCAACGCGGAGGCAGGTGCGATTTGGTCTAAAACGTCGCTGTAATTAGATCAAGCGCTTGCGGATGAGCCGTGAGCGCCCACACAATTGTGAGCATTAAAGAATCGTTACACACCTGTATTTTTATCATCATCCCTTTCTAAATGGTTTGAATGTATATGCTCATACATGCAGTTGAATCAAACCGATTTGAAAGGGAGGGTGGGTATTATTTGGCAGTTGATTTTAAACGCCTGATTTAAACTTTTTTATGCTTTGGCACGAAGGCTTATGGCTCAAGTATAGCCACCTGAAATTGCTCAAATATCCGTTTAAATACAGCATGGTAATGTGCATCCACAAATTGACCATCGAAAAATACGCGATCCGTACAATGAATTAATGCTAAAAAATAAGACAGTTCAGCAGGCTGTTGATGACGCTTACACCAGCTTAAATACTGTGAGGCATCTTCAAATAAAATCCACCATTCTTGAGCTAAGTAGGGAACAGTCTGATCAAACATCAAATTTAACAAATATTGATAGTTTTGTGCTCGTGTTGAATAGTGAAAAGCAGGGTAGTCCGTGCTTGGCTTCAAAGCTTGAATACAACCATAAATTTGATCTGCTTCGAGTAATTGAGCTTTCACAATGTTGTATTGTGCGAGTCGGGCAAGGTCTTTGGCTTGAATCGTGCCTAAGCGTGATAAGTTCATATTGTCGGCCAGATCGGCCAGTTTCACTTTACATGCCAAAGCATTTTGCTTGGTTCTTTGTACTGCTGTAAAACGGTTCTCATGTGGCTGTTTGGTAAGCGCAAGTAGTGCCTGCAAAATTTCAGGTTCAAAGCCCAATTCAATCAGGTCATTGGTACGGACTGAAGTATCTTCTAATAAGTCATGCATGATGGCGACGGTTTTAGCCTCAGTGCCTTCAACTTGATGCATCACTCGCATTGGATGCTCAATATAAGGTTGGCCCGCTTTATCTACTTGAGTCGCATGGTGTTGTTTTGCCAGTGTAATGGCCAGTTCTAAACTAGAAATATCATCACTCCTGCGTGTGATTCACAAAATAAGTTGTTGCTTGATATGGCTGTTATTCTGTGGTTTTTTAAAAAAAATTAAGCAGATGAAACTTTATGGTTTGAATAAGAGAAAAGCAGAACTTTGTGCTTTCTATTACTAGCAACAGCTTGCTTTATATGCATATTTTAACAGATGGGTTTTATTTTTAAAGCGTGAAGCGACATAGCTTGACGTTTTTATTATTCCCTTGGCCATGGATCAAAGCATATCCATGAAAATGATCTGCTACAGATCATTTGGTGTAATGATGTCAGATAGCGTTTTAGATTTTAAAGAAAATAATAATGATAGAAATAAGAATGTGTCGATGTGAAAGTTTAGACCAATACAAAAAATATAGGCCTGCCAAAATATGGTAATAAGTCATCTGCTTTAATCTTATTTCGCAGTATATAAGAAAACTAGATGAATCTTGACTGAGTGATTAATTCTCTAAATCACGCAAAATAACTTGATGTATAACTGGAATGGATTACTAGACCGTAGGGAGAGCTGATAAATCTGTTTAACTCAATCACAAGTTAAATCCTTTTTAGAATGTGGATAAAACGCTGAATGCTGTACCTGAGTGTGTGGAGCTTTGGGGGAAGCTCATGAAAGATACAGCAATACAGTTTTAATTTAAATTTCGCGCCAAATCGTGTTTTGGTCTTTCATTGAAATGGTGAAGTTAAAGTTCGAATCATCAGATACCAATAGGCCTTCAGGTGTATGCATGATCACTTTAAGTACTGTACCTGATTCAAAAATCATTGGGTTACAGTTTTCTTTTTTAAGTGTCACAGGTTTAAGCAATTCAATGACAAGGTTTTCCATATATACCTCCCCGAGTGGTGTTGTATTTTTAATAAGCATAACATAATTTTTATTATTTAACCATTTTTGTAAATATTGAGCGATAGTTCAATAAAATAAAAACAGCTTAATAATTTGGTCATACTTTAATACATAATTGTGATCATTCTTGAGTTATATTTTAAACAATGATTTTATAAAAATATTTTTAGAATTTAATATTTATTGCTATTTTATAGGGGGTATAAAAATAATCGTTGTAGGCGTATAAATATAATCAAAGAGGCTGGTTTTTAGGTTGCCCATAGCGAAACGAGCTGAGCAAAAACAGATTGTTAGACTATGAAAAGTAAAAAAGGCTTGAATTGAACTGTAGGAAAATAGTTTACTTTGTACTGCTTGCAATGGATGTCTGTTTTTACTTGTAGGGATTGGCTAGATTTATTGGGATATGTAGTCACAAGCAAATACGATGGAACTGAAAATAGACTTAATTTTTACAAACGAATCATCAAAATACTGAAATTATCATAATAAAAATTTGATTAAAGCTTTATGATCAGCCCCTATGCTAAGAGCAATAATAAAAGGAAATTTATTCGCTTATGTTCAAGTCTTTTTTTCCAAATCCAAAATGGTTTTTTGGATCGCTTATTCTGTGGTTTGTCATCAATTTAGCCCTTTGGTATAGCGGTGGCGAAAGCTGGGGAAGTTATTTGGGTTTTGCAGAAGGTTATGCCACCGCAGAGCTTCCAATTGGAATTAGTCGTTTTTGGACAGCCTCATTCTTATGGTTTTATTTATGGTTTTTTATCTCCACTGCACTATTTGCGCTGTTTTGGAAATGGAAATCAAATAATCCATGGCAGGCTTGGTCTGTTTGGGGGTCGGCTTTTATCTTGTTTAACATCTGGTTTGGTGTGCAAATGAGTGTTGTGGTCAATGCATGGTATAACCCATTTTATGACCTGATTCAAAAAATGCTCAGTAGTGGTGGCGGTGATGTTAATCAGCTCTATAGTGGCGTATTGACTTTTTTATATGTGGCGATGGTGTATGTGACCACAGCTGTATTTAATCTATTCTTTGTAAGTCATTATGTATTCCGCTGGCGTACTGCAATGAATGACTATTATACAGCACATTGGGAACAGTTACGCCATATTGAAGGGGCATCACAGCGTATTCAAGAAGACACCATGCGCTTTGCCAAAACTGTTGAAAGTTTAGGGGTAAGCTTGGTTGAAGCACTCATGACCCTGTTGGCTTTTTTACCCGTATTGCTGAGTTTATCTTCACATGTGAAAGCATTACCTATTGTAGGTGAAATACCCTACGCCTTAGTGTGGGCTGCGATTTCGTGGGCGGTTTTGGGTACAGTGATTTTAATGTTAGTGGGTTATAAACTGCCTGGCCTTGAGTTTAATAATCAGAAAGTAGAAGCGGCTTACCGTAAAGAATTGGTTTATGGTGAAGACTATGAAAACCGTGCCGATCCACAAACGCTGAAAGAACTTTTTAGTAAAGTGCGCTTTAACTATTTCAGATTATATTTCCATTATGCTTATTTTAATTTAGTCCGTATTTGGTATATGCAGTTAGATAATCTCTATGGTTTATTCGTGTTGTTTCCAAGTATTGCCGCCGGTGCGATTACTTTAGGTTTAATGATGCAGATTAGTAATGTATTTGGCAAAGTACGCGAATCGTTTCAATATTTAATTTCATCGTGGCCAACGATTATTGAATTATTGTCTATTTATAAGCGTTTAAAAGCATTTGAATCGACACTTGATAAATAAGCTTCATTGATTGCATGATAAATTTAGCCTGCTTTACGCGGGCTTTTTTTTGAAACGATCTGTTCTGGCTTAAGGTTGGTCGTAAAACGTATAGGCAAGCAAATGTAGGTGGGCATGTAGTAGCTTGAATGCTATTTGATAGGTTTGAACAGAAGCGTTAGCTAAGTCTATTTTTGTGCTAAAAAGCGTAGGTTATGTCGCTTTTTGGGAATAAAAACAGTACGCCGTTCATGTAAAAATAACTTTTAAAACAAATACTTATAATTGAATTTTTAGGCTACTTCGTTTAAATTTAGCGTTCCATCATAAGTGAGTAGATGGCTGTGAAAGCTAAAGCTTTGGTAGTGATTGGTAGTGCAAGTATGCTACTGCATGGTTGCGCCACGATGAATTCTTTGGGAGCAGACCCAATGACGCGTTATACATCTGCAGAGCAGTTTATTACGCAAAATCGTTTAAGCGATCAAGACTACGTATATGCATGGGGACGTGCCAATAAGCAGGCCGAGCCACAATCACTCATACCCCGTGCACAGCTGGCAAAGTACTGCCATGCCAATGGTGGGCATTTTACGCTACTGCATAAAAGTAATTTGGCCAATATCAAAAATACTAAAACTAAAACCAGCTTGAACAATGAGCCTAATGTAAAACAGGCAATTGGTGCGTATCAATGCCAGCAGAGTAATAGCTGGATTGTGTCGATTGAACCTACGGCGGATGTACGTTCAACGCAATATCCCGATGCACGCGCTATTCGCTTAAATGTACAGCTCATGAGTGCCAGCGAAGCCAGACAATTTTATAAAAATACCGGGCTCAGCACAGTCAATACTAAAAAAACACCAGTAGCAACACCCAAAGCCATCGCTACAAAAGCGAGCTTGGTAAAAGAAACGAAGGAAGTTAAAGAGCCAGCAGAGAAAAAAGAAACCCCTGTAGTAGAACCTATCAGAGCGAGTGTTATTGACAGTTCACAGCAACAGCAGATGAAGCTATATGTGGCTGCACGCCGTGATATTAACAGCGGTAAAAATTTAAATAACGCATGTAACAATGCACAGTTGGCTTATAACTACGGCAAACAACAAGGCACCGATGGTACTCGCATTTATACTGAATCTGGCATGCTGGTGGCGCGTTGCTTAACCAGTATTTCAAGCTATAACTCGCGCTTTCCAAATGCTAAGGGACAAGCCAAACGTGTACTACAAAACCTTGCTACGAATTATAATCATGCAGGGGCAAAGCACATGCTGAGTCAAATGTAAGAGACTTGCTTTAAATATTTACAAGAGTAATAACAGCCTAGTTCTGCCAATGTGGTACAACTAGGCTGTTTTCGTTTTGGAGTAAGCACATGGCATTGGTGGTAAATCAAAAAATTAATAAACGCTCTGGTTTAATTTGCTCGGCTATTATGGCCTTTACTATGCTGACGGGCATGCAAGTGGCGAATGCAGAGCAAACTGTAGACCAGTTGAGTCAGTGCTTAGTGAAGTCCACCACAGCTGCAGATAAAACTGCGGTATTGCAATGGACTTTTGTGGCGTTGTCGGCGCATCCAGAATTAAAAAAATTTAGTAATGTGAATGAAGAACAGCGTACACAGTTAGATAAAAACTTAGCGCAAACTTTGCAACGAATTTTGACTGAGCAATGCTCTGCGCAAACACAAGCAGTGATTAAAGCTGAAGGCTTTCAGGCGGTAGGTGAAAGTTTTCAGGAGTTAGGCAGTATTACGGGGGAAGAAATTTTAAAAACCCCTGAAGTGAAAGATCAGCTAAAAGGTGTTGTGCGTTATATCGATTTAAATAAATTGGTGACGACATTTTTAACGCCTGAATTATTTAATAAGTTAGGCGTGATTCGTTAAGTTTGCTGTTAAAGCTTAATCTGATTGATTATCTAGTGAGCCACAGTATTTTGAAGTGAGTTTGAAATGCTGTGGTGCCTAAGTTTATATAAAGGCTTTAAGCCTATAAATATTGCAAAATAAAATAAAATGAATAGAGAGCGCTATGTTCAAGAAAATCATGTTTTCGTTGTTATGTGCTTTTGGTTTTATGCAAATGGCGCAGGCAGATGATCATGCGTTGAGTAAGCAATTTACAGTGTGTATGGATAAAGCTGGCGGTGTGACCACAAGCATGGTGGAGTGCATAGCAGCAGAAACAAAACGGCAAGATGTGCGCTTGAATAAGGCTTATAAAAATTTGATGAATACCTTAAGCGCAACACGTAAAAAAGAGCTACAAGATACACAGCGTTTATGGATGAAGTATCGGGATGCGAACTGTAACTTTTATTATGACCCTGATGGCGGTTCGATTGTACGTGTGACCAGTGCAGGCTGTTTTATGGATATGACAGTGGAAAGGGCAGATGAGTTGGAGAATTTTTTAAAGTATTAATGATTAGCTCTCCTGATCCTCACTTGCGCATCGTTTTAAAAGCAATGCTTTAAAACTTGCTCAGGAGAGGGAGCTAATAAAACCTCTCCCTAACCCTCTCCTAGAAGGAGGGGGAATTTCGCGTATCTAAGAAATTACGTGACACTCTTTCGCCCATTGGGATGAGAAGCATTTTCGCAAGGGGGAATCACAGTAAATCAGGATACAACTTTTCATAGTCTAGGTTTGGGTCATGTGTTACTTTCAGCTTGCCTTTCGATCCCGTCACATAGCTATTGATTTCTTTAAGCGGCTTTTCATGCCAACCAATATTGAATGCACAAAACGTATTTTCTTTTTTAAAGAATTCGAGACGACTGTACGGCAAGTGATTGTGAATCCAGTATGCAATCTGTTTCCAATTATTTGGATCTTTTTCAATTAAAGTTATGAGTGAAGGAATAACGATACAAGCCGTTGCACCATAGCCATTAGTATCGGGATAGTCCCAAATATGACTGGCAAAGTTTTTTTCGTTGCTTGCACAGTTATGCCCTTTTTCATTGCCAAGTTGGTTCACGCTTGGTGAGCGATAAGCGGAGCGAATGGCGATACGTCCAAACTTATCTTGTAGTGGTTCAAGCAGTTGTTGGCAGAGTTCTGTGCCTGTACGGATGGCAATATTAGGATGGTCGGGGATGTTGGGTACACCGTACCAGTTTGCGATTTCACTATAGAGAAAGTCACGCATAAAGAAAGACTTTGACAGTTGAACGCGACCTAAGTCTTCGAGTTTGGCGAGAGAGGATACTTTTTTAAATGTCATGTTGTTTTTAGTGTGAAGTGTTTGAATTGATTTTATAATTAAATTCATGAAAATTAAATGATTTACCTCTCCCTAATCCTCTCTTTAAAAGAGAGGGGATTTCTTTTACAGAATCCATAACGGTATTAAATTAGTAATGGAAGCTCCTTCTCCCACTGGGAGAAGGCGGGGAATGAGGGTAGAAGTCACGCATAAAAAAAGACTTTGAAAATTGGATACGTCCCAAGTCTTAGAGTTTGGCGATAGACGATACTTTTTTGCTCTTCATATTTTTAGGATCATTTATATTTCTCTCAGTTATAAAAGAATTAATCATTTATATATTTTTAGGGTTTAAATATTTAATAAGAGGAGAGTTTCATGACATCAGTTGCAGTTTGGTTGAATAAAGAAGAGAACTCGTCAGATGTATGGGCTACTGCAGATAGTAGAATTACTCATCAAAATTCAGATGGAGGGATAGTAAGAAGTTTAGAGATTTTTCCTAAAATCTACGAACTTGAATTAAAAGTTACATTAGATCCAATGCGTATCAAATATGAGCGTGCTCATAGTCTAGGTATGGCTATAGCAGGTAACGTTCTACTAAGTATGGCTGTTAAAAATACTGCTGAATACTTATTTAAACACTTAAGTTTGATAGATTCACTAACTACTATCTTGGAACCAACTAACCTGAAACAAAAACTACCGCCAATCACTCATGTTGTTTATTTAATAAATAATATTGCTAAACAAGTAATGTATTCTCATGTAAAAAATACTGGCAATAGAAAAGAAAAATTTGAAATTTGTATTTTTGGATTTTGTCCTATTGAGGAAACTTATCAGGCTCATAATATCGTTTGTCAGACATTATCTGATACTGAATACAATGCATTGTCAGAAGATTTTGAGTGTTTCGATAATTTTATCGAAAGAACGATTTTTGATTTAGATTCAGAAGAACTGCAATATATTTTACTTGGTGATCGCAAGGATAATATTAATCAATTAATACAGCATGAGATACAAATACAACGATCAGAAAACCAATCTATTTATCGTACTCCGATGCGAGTTATGCAAAAAATTGTCGATGGTGAAGAATATTTTACTACTATTGGAAGTTATGCTCAGCATGCTATAGCGAATAAATATTTTGTTAGAGTTGGGGGTGGAGTTACTCCTGAAACAGGAATTTCATATTTTGGTTATCGTTTAGGTGGAGTAGATCATCAGGGAAATTATACAATGCCATTAATGGGGGAATGTATTATTACACCTCCGGCAATGTGTTTTTAATACAAAAACCCGCTCTAAAGCGGGTTTTCTTTTAGAAAATAATTAGATTAACCAATCAATTTCTTCATCAATTCATTCACTTGCGCAGGGTTAGCTTTACCTTTCGCTGCTTTCATCACTTGACCAACTAGACCGTTGAAAGCTTTCTCTTTACCAGATTTAAACTCTTCAACCATCTTTTCGTTAGCAGCAAGCACATCTTTAATAATCGCTTCAATTGCGCCTGTATCAGTTTCCTGTTTCAAGCCTTTTTCCGCAATAATCTCGTCTGCAGTTTTGCCTTCTTCCCACATAAAGCCGAATACTTGCTTCGCAATCTTACCGTTAATCGTGTTATCCACAATACGTGCAATCATGCCGCCAAGTTTTTCTGCTGTTACAGGAGCATCTGCTAGTTCTAGGCTCGCTTTGTTTAAAGCACCAGAGAATTCGCCCATCACCCAGTTCGCAGCCACTTTACCTTGCGCAGCACCGCCAGCAGCTTTTACTACGTCTTCGTAAAACTCTGACATTTCACGAGTAAGCGTAAGCACGTGAGCATCGTACTCAGTCACGCCAAAGTCAGCGACAAAACGTTCACGACGTGCCGCAGGCAACTCAGGAAGGGCAGCACGTGCTGCTTCAATTTGCGCATCTGCAATGATCACAGGCAACAAGTCAGGGTCTGGGAAGTAGCGATAATCGTTCGCTTCTTCTTTCGAGCGCATTGAACGCGTTTCCATCTTCACCGGGTCAAACAAACGTGTTTCCTGATCAATGGTGCCATCCCATTCCAAAATTTCCATTTGACGTTCAATTTCAACATTGATCGCTTGTTCAATGAAACGGAATGAGTTCAGGTTTTTCAATTCACAACGTGTACCGAAAGGTTGCCCCGGACGACGTAATGACACGTTACAGTCAGCACGGAATGAGCCTTCTGCCATATTACCGTCAGAAATACCTAACCAACGTACAAGCGTGTGAATCGCTTTGATGTAAGCAACCGCTTCTTCAACCGAACGCATATCGGGTTCAGATACGATTTCAAGCAAAGGCGTGCCTGCACGGTTGAGGTCAATACCTGACATGCCTTCAAACTGATCGTGAATCGACTTACCAGCATCTTCTTCAAGGTGTGCACGGGTTACACCAATGCGTTTGGTCGTGCCATCTTCAAGTTGGATGTCGATATGACCCAAACCGACAATTGGGTTGTCCATCTGGCTAATTTGGTAGCCTTTAGGCGAGTCAGGGTAGAAGTAGTTTTTACGTGCAAAGACAGAAGCTTGATCGATATAAGCATCAATCCCTAAACCGAAGCGAATCGCTAAATCTACCACTTCTTTATTTAAAACAGGCAGTACACCCGGCATGGCTAAATCAACAAGGCTGGCTTGTGTATTTGGGTCTTGACCAAACTCGGTGGATGAACCTGAGAAGATTTTAGAATTGGTTGCAAGTTGCGTGTGAATCTCAATACCAATCACGACTTCCCAACCATCAATCAGGTTTGATTTTGGTTTAGCAGTATTCTTCGCCATTATGCGTTCTCCTCAGCAATTGCAGCGCGTTGAGTATGCCAATTGGTCGCTTGTTGATACTGATGTACCACAGATAGCAGTTGTGATTCAGACCAGTAATTGCCAATTAATTGTAAACCCACAGGCAAGTGATCTTGGTCAAAACCAACAGGCGCACTAATTGCAGGTAAGCCCGCCAAGTTCACCGCGATGGTGTAAATATCGCCCAAATACATTTCAACAGGGTCTAAAGACGCGCCAATTTTATATGCAGTGGTTGGTGCAGTCGGTGCAGCAATTACATCTACCTGTTCAAAGGCTTTTAAGAAGTCTTGCTGAATTAAACGACGTACTTTTTGCGCTTTCACGTAGTAGGCATCGTAATAACCTGCAGAAAGGGCATAAGTACCAATCAAGATACGACGTTGTACTTCTGCACCAAAACCTTCAGAACGTGAGCGTTTGTAGAGGTCTAAAATATCTTGCGGATTTTCTGCACGGTAGCCATAACGCACACCATCGTAACGTGAAAGGTTAGATGATGCTTCTGCAGGCGCAATCAGGTAGTAAGTTGGCACGTAGCTTTCAGTCATGTTGAGGTCAATTTCAACAAGAACTGCGCCCAATTCTTCTAATTTTTTCAGTGATTCTTCAACACGTGCTTTAACTGCGGCATCTAAACCAGCCACATTGAAGTATTGTTTTGGAATACCAATACGTAAGCCTTTAACAGAAGTACCGTTAAGGTTCGCCACGTAGTTGTCGATGTCTTTTTCAACCGAAGTTGAATCTTTCGCATCATGACCTGCCATCACATTCATCAAATATGCACAGTCTTCAGCCGAACGCGCCATTGGGCCGCCTTGGTCTAAAGATGATGCGTATGCGATCATACCGAAGCGTGATACACGACCGTAAGTTGGTTTAAGACCAGTCAAACCACAGAAAGATGCAGGCTGACGGATTGAACCGCCTGTGTCTGTACCTGTGGCAAACGGTGCGAGGTCAGCTGCTACAGCCGCTGCAGAACCACCAGATGATCCCCCTGGTACATGGCTTAAGTTCCATGGGTTAGCAGTTGCGCCGTAGTATGAGTTTTCAGAGGTTGAACCCATGGCGAATTCGTCCATGTTCACTTTACCTAAAGTGACAAGGCCCGCAGCTTTACCTTTCGCTACAACGGTTGCGTCGTAAGGAGAGATAAAATTATCCAGCATTTTAGAACCAGCTGTGGTTTTAATGCCTTGGGTACAAAAGATGTCTTTGTGCGCAATTGGAACACCAGTCAAAACAGATGCAGTGCCCGCTTTGATGGTAGCATCAGCAGCATCGGCTTGAGCAAGTGCTTGTTCCGCAGTGACGGTCACGTATGATTTGACTTGAGCATCGATTTTTTCAATGCGTTTTAAATAATGTTCGGTCAATTCGCGTGAAGAAAATTTAGCGCCCGCCAAACCTTCAGACAATTCACGAATTGATAAGCGATGTAAATCTGTCATGAGAAATATTTCTTTACGTTTAATTTGAAACAATAGTGCGTTTGATCGGAAATTACTCAATTACGCGAGGTACAAGGTACAAGCCTTCTTGCACGCTTGGCGCAACTGCTTGATATTCATCGCGATGATTGCTTTCTGATACCACGTCTTGACGTAATGGTTGTGGATGATCAAATGGGCTCTTTAATGGTTCAACACCATCTGTATTGATACCTTTTAAGGTGTCCATCATGCCTAAAATTTTATTTAAACTTTGAGCATATTCAGCAGATTGCGTGTCATCTAGCGACAATCGAGCCAGATGGGCAATCGATGAAACTGTTTGTGCATTGAGATCTGCAGAATGCTGTGCATCCGTTGTAGACATAACATTACCTAATCAGTATTAAAAAAATTCAAAATATCGAGGCTTATAATAAGCGATTGACTTGTTCAAATCATCACATTTAGTTAAAGTTGCCACCTTGCGTCCATATAAAAGTTTAACTGAGAACGTCCCCGTGATTCTAAAACGACTAATTGGCTTGTTTTCGCCTGATCTAGCCATTGATTTAGGTACTGCAAATACACTTATTTATGCGCCAGGACGAGGCATTATATTAAATGAACCCACGGTTGTGGCTATTCGTCACAGTGGTTCACAAAAAATCGTTGCCGCAGTAGGTCTTGACGCGAAACAAATGCTAGGTCGTACACCAGCCAACATTTCTGCTATCCGTCCAATGAAAGATGGTGTGATTGCAGACTTTGAAGTGACTGAAACCATGCTGAACCAATTTATTGGCAAAGTGCATGAAAAACGTCTCTTCCCACCAGCGCCACGTGTTGTGGTATGTGTGCCATGCAAATCAACTTTGGTTGAACGTCGTGCTATTCGTGAAGCCGTGTATAACGCTGGCGCACGTGACGTACGTTTAATTGAAGAGCCAATGGCGGCTGCAATTGGTGCGGGCATGCCTGTAGAGCAAGCATGTGGTTCTATGGTGGTTGATGTGGGTGGTGGTACAACTGAAATTGCGATTATTTCGCTACAAGGTTGTGTATATGCAGATTCACTCCGTATCGGTGGTGATGTATTTGATGAGCAAATCATTAACTACGTGCGTAAAGCGCATGGTTGTGTGATTGGTGAAACCACTGCTGAAAATATTAAAAAAGAAGTGGGTATGGCATTGCCTGATGAAGGCCAAAAACCACTTGAGATTGAAGTTCGTGGCCGTAACTTGGCAGAGGGTGTACCTCGTGCGATTACAGTAACATCGGATGAAGTTACTCAAGCGATTTCTGATCCATTACAAAGCATTGTTTCAGCAGTAAAATCTGCTTTGGAACAAACGCCACCAGAGCTGTCTTCAGACATCGCTGAGCGCGGTATTGTGCTTACAGGTGGTGGTGCATTACTACGTAACCTAGACAAACTTCTTGCGAAAGAAACGGGCTTGCCTGTGGTGGTTGCTGAAGATCCTCTAACTTGTGTCACTCGTGGTGGTGGAAAAGTTCTAGATTTCTTTGATAATCCAAATCACGACATGTTATTTGTAGGCTAAGAAAAGGACTGGGCGGGTGCAAACTCAACTGTTTTCTAGACAACCGCCATCTTTTCGCTCATTTATCATTGCGGTAATTACGTGCTTGGTTGTGCTGTTCTTTGACTGGCGCATGCCACACGTAATTCAACCGGCCAGAGACGTCTTGTACGCGGCATATAATCCTATTTATGCCATGGCAAGCTATCCAGTGTTATCGCGAGAATGGCTCAACCAGCAAACCAAATCAGAAGCACAACTGCGCCGTGAAAACACTGCTATGCAGGCAGAGCTATTGCAGGCACAAGTGCGCTTGCAAAAGCTTTCTGAGCTTTCTGCAGAAAATACACGCTTGCGTGGTTTACTCGATACACCGCTTATTATTGATGGGCGTATGGAGATTGCAGAAGTGATTGGTACAGATGCTGACCCTCTACGTCATATTATTGTGATTAACCGCGGTTCAACCAGTCAACTGCGCGTTGGCCAAACCGTGCTTGATGATAAGGGCGTGATGGGGCAAATTATCAATGTCTATCCGCATAGTAGTCGTGTGATGTTGCTCTCTGATAAAGAACATTCTTTATCGGTACGGCTTGAACATACGGGTATGCGTGCAATTGTTACGGGTACAGGCGATTTAGGCCATTTAAAAATGGAATATGTACCAACCAGTGCCAACATCAAAGTAGGTGAAAAAGTGTATAGCTCAGGCTTAGGCACACATTTTCCAGCGGGCTATTTGGTGGGGACAGTGGCAAAAGTGAGCCGTCATAATTCAGGCGAGTTTGCTAAAATTGATGTGATACCTGCAGCCCAATTGGCAGGCGGACATCACGTTGTGGTTTTATTTTCAGATTCTTTAGCGATGGAGCAACCGAATGCTGATCGCTAAACAAAGTCCAAAAGTACAACGCGATCCTTTAATGGCCATTATTTTTTCGGTCATTTTAGGGTCGATTCTGATGGTATACCCTTTATCTTATGAGATCACGGGGTGGCGACCATTATTCATGTTGTTAATCATGCTCTTTTGGGTATTGTGTCAACCTACATGGTGTGGTATTTGGTTCGCTTTTGGCACAGGTTTATTTGCAGATTTACTTTTAGATTCCCCATTGGGGATGAATGCACTAAGTTTTGTACTTATTGCCTTTCTTTCACGGTTTTTAACCCGTGAACGCCGTGTACTGACGTTTAGCAATTTATGGATTATTAGTGCTTTGGCTGTTTTAGCGCACTTAACCATTGTTTGGCTGACGCAGGTCATGAGTGGTGTTCACTTTTCATTTGCGCGCCATTGGCAACCTTTGCTTACCAGCATTTTGTTTTGGCCTGTCATTTATTATTTTCTACATAAATGGCGCATCTAGTTCTTGCCTCAAGCTCGCCACGGCGCCGTGAATTGCTCACACAGCTCGGGCTTGCGTTCGATATTTTTAGCCCAGACATCGACGAGTCGGTTCGAGCACATGAACATGTTGCAGACTACGTCGAGCGTCTGTCGCTTCAAAAAGCTGAAGCTGTCCAAGCGCATTTTCCTGATTCCGTGATTATTGCTGCCGATACCAGTTTAGGGGTAGACGGTATAATTTTAGGCAAGCCTATATCTAAGCAACACGCATTTGAAATGTGGCAACAGATTTCTGGCCGCACCCATGATGTGTATTCTGGCGTTTGTGTACGTACAAAAGATAAAATTTACAGTATAGTAGTGCGTACACAGGTTGAATTTCAAACACTTACTGTGCAAGATATGGAAGACTATTGGGCAACGGTTGAACCTGTTGGCAAGGCGGGAGCCTATGCGATACAGGGAATAGCTGCGCGCTATATTCCCCGCATTGAAGGAAGCTATTCCAATGTGGTTGGCTTACCTTTGCACGAGACAGTAGAGTTATTAAAGACAGTTAAGGTACTAAATTAACTGCAATACAGAATTTTTATAATGTTTTGAGTCTTATTATGTCTGACGAATTGTTGATTAACGTCACACCGATGGAATGTCGTGTGGCTTTAATTGAAAATGGCACCGTCAATGAGCTATTTGTTGAGCGCACTGTTAAACGTGGATTGGTGGGCAATATTTATAAGGGAAAAGTGGTGCGTGTGCTTCCGGGTATGCAAGCTGCTTTTGTTGATATTGGTCTCTCACGTACAGCTTTTTTGCATATCAATGATATGGTTTGGCCACGTAATCAACCCACACCCAATGTCTTTGAATTACTCCAACCTGGGCAGATCCTGACGGTTCAAGTCATGAAAGATATGCTCGGTACCAAAGGCGCACGATTAAGCACAGACCTATCTATTCCTTCTCGCTACTTGGTCATGATGCCTTTTGGTAGTCATACAGGTGTATCACAGCGCATTGAGTCTGAAGAGGAGCGTGATCGCTTACGTGGCATTATCGAGCGTATTCAAGCCGAGCATAAGCTTCCTGGTTCAGTTATTGTGAGAACGGCAGCGGATGGTATTGAAGAAGCAGCCATTGCACAAGACATGGCTTATTTGGCCAAGCTGTGGGAATACATACAACGTAAGCAAAAAAGTATTGCAGTTCCATCGCTAATTTTTGAAGAGCTACCTTTACCACAGCGTGTTATACGTGATTTGGCCAACGAAAACACCGCTAAAATTCATGTCGATTCACGAGAAATTCACGGCAAACTCAAAGAGTTTGTAGACGTTTTTGTACCGAATATGCGCGATAGCCTCATGCACTATCCAGGTGAGCGTCCAATTTTCGACTTGTATAATGTTGAAGAAGATATTCAAAAAGCCTTACAGACGCGTGTGGCTTTAAAGTCGGGCGGTTATCTGATGATTGACCAGACCGAAGCAATGACCACCATTGATGTAAATACAGGCTCTTATGTCGGTGGTCGTTCACTGGAAGATACTGTTTTTAAAACCAATATGGAAGCAACACAAGTGATCGCCCGTCAATTAAGACTGCGTAACTTAGGTGGCATTATTATTATTGATTTTATTGACATGCAAGAAGCACAGCATCGTGAACAGGTGATGAGCCAGTTTGAAAAAATGCTCGAACGTGATCATGCCAAAACCAAAATTACCCAAGTCTCTGAACTGGGTTTGGTGGAAATGACACGTAAGCGCACACGTGAGTCATTAGAGCACTTGTTGTGTGAGTCCTGCCCAACTTGTCAGGGACGCGGTTATGTGAAAACTGCAGAGACAGTATGTTATGAAATATTTCGAGAAATCTTACGATATGCGCGTGCTTTTGAATCGCAAGGTGGCTTTACCGTGGTTGCACACCCGTCAGTGATTGACCGATTGTTAACAGCCGAAGCACCTGCAGTGGCCGATTTAGAGCACTTTATTAGTCGTGTAATCAAGTTTCAGGTGGAAAATCTGTATACGCAAGAGCAATACGATATCATTCTGAGTTGAAATTGTAACAGAATATCGTTAAACACTTGTTACATCTGAAATTTTACTTTTAATCTCAGATTTACAATACTAGACACATCGAATAGCCAAAGCCATTTCTCAATTGAGAGAGGGGAAATGGTTTAGCAAAGTGAGGTGTGTGATGGGTGTAAGTAAAGCAGTGATTGAAACAGGCTTAAAACATGTACTAGATGCAAAAAATATGCATACGGCTTACATCGTAGATGAGCGTGGTAATGAAGTACAAATTACAGCATCTATGATTCGTTCAGCTTGTCATGAATTATTAAAACAGTGTAGACACATTAAAAAATAAGGGGCATATAGAGCCCCTTATTTTTTTGTCATTTTGAAGTCTCAACCCTCAAGCTGAGGGGGAGTGAGATGATTTAAATTTGATTGCTAAGTTCTTTTAATGCGATCAGATTGGAGAATCTAACTGACCGCTTGCAACTTTGGGTGATTGGCATTCACAATTGCTTCAAAGGTTTGAATCTCATCTTCTAAATGGGTAAGTAAGTTCTGCATTTTAGGTAATGCATTACGACAAGCAGTTAAACCCACTTCCAATTTATCCATATAACTGGTCATTGTAATGTTCAGCGCTTGGCCATCCAAAATAATAGAAGCAGGATACAAGGCTTCTAAACGTGCACCATTCCAATACAAAGGTTCTTGAGGGCCTGGCACATTTGAAATAACAAGGTTAAACGCTTGACGTTTTGGCATCAGGCCAGACGCAATATTTAAGCCAGCGGCACCATAAATAAACGCACTATAGTTTAAAATTTGATTCGCATTCATGCGTTTAAAGCGTTGTTTGGCATTCAGTACACTGCGACGCACTATTTTTAAACGCTCTAGTGGATCATCTTTATGTGTACCCAAATTCGCTAAAATCATGGTGATACGGTTTGATGTTTCTGAGTCATCATCACGAATAGAAGCAGGGACCATGGCGATCAATGGTTTTTTCGGAAGTGCATTTTGATGAATTAAATATTCACGCAGTGCGCCTGAACAAATCGCCAGTACGGTATCGTTAATCGTCACACCCAATGCATTGGAAATATGACGCAAACGCGAAAACTCAAATGATTGTGCTGCAAAACGACGTGAAGAGCTGACACGCTGATTTAAAATAGAGCTCGGCGCTTGGAAGCTAGACACGTAGTCAGGATTGCGTCCCATGTCTTTCATGATGGTTTGAGACAGCTCGTAGGCAACACGTGGTGTGGCTTGTAGCTGGCTTTTTAGACCATCTAAAATACTTTTTGCCCGGCTGACTTTGGGCTGTTTTAAGCGTTTTGCACGCGGGCCTTCAACACACCAAGGCGGTACAATACTTTTGGTTGTTGGATCATGCGCAAGAGATTTTTGTACCAGACGCATACCTGCAATACCATCCACCATGGCGTGGTGGATTTTGAAATACATGGCAAAGCGGTTGCCTTCTATTCCTTCAATAATATGGCAGGTCCA
This sequence comes from Acinetobacter sp. WCHAc060006, assembly GCF_004209135.1. NCBI lineage: Bacteria > Pseudomonadati > Pseudomonadota > Gammaproteobacteria > Moraxellales > Moraxellaceae > Acinetobacter > Acinetobacter sp. WCHAc060006. The sequence continues at coordinate 102,150 of NZ_SGSS01000002.1, forward strand.
TAAAGGTTTAGCACGGTCGATGAGTGCGCTATGTTCTTGTGAGATATAAGTAAGTAATTCACGAATTCGACCAGGCTGTGGTAAGGCAATATGGCGAAAATGATGATCTAAATCAAATTCTTCATCTTCATCCCAAAAGAACCCATTCAATTTGTTATTAAAAGGTGGAATGGGAATCGACTTTGAGTTTCGAATATCTGAGACTAAATCTTGAATAAAAGATGTGGCTGCGTTGTCTGGAATTTGAAATAAAAATAGACCGCCCACGTGCATGGGTTGTTGCCGTTTTTCCAAAGATAGAAAAATAAAGTCAATTGGGTGTAATGGACGCATAGGGGTGATTGCCTCATTGCAATATCTATGGGAACTCTTGTCTGAGTTACCTTGTTAGAATTATATGATTTCTTATGCAGTATAACGGGTTTAGCTTAAAAAAAAATGAAATTCTGTGCATTTATAAGGTGAAAAAAACCACTGCATGGGCAGTGGTTTTGATGGGCTTATTTTTTCATATTGCCTGCATGCAAACCGCATTCTTTATGCGTGGCATCTTCCCACCACCAACGACCTTCACGTTCGTGTTGGTTTGGAAGAACGGGGCGAGTGCAAGGCTCACAACCAATGGAGGTGAAGCCACGTTCATGCAATGGATTGTATGGAATTTCCATGAGACGGATATAATTCCAAACATCTGCGCTAGACCAGTTAGCTAATGGGTTATATTTGATGAGTTGCTTGCCAGGACCTGAAAAACCAGGGTCGGCTTGAACCACAGGAATTTCATTACGCGTACCTGGACTTTGGTCTTTACGTTGACCTGTAATCCAACCATCCAAAGTTGCTAGTTTTTTACGTAGTGGCTGTACTTTACGAATACCACAGCATTCTTTGTGGTCATCTTGATAAAAACTGAAAAAGCCTTTTTCGGACACAAGTTTTTGTACAGCTTCAGACTCTGGGAAGCAAATTTCAATATCAATTTTATAGTGTTTGCGCACGGTATCTAAAAATTGATAGGTCTCTGGGTGTAAGCGACCAGTATCTAGGCTAAAGACACGAAAAGGAATACCTAAATTAGATGCAAGATCAATAAGAACAACATCTTCTGCACCAGAAAAAGAAATCGCAATTTCGCCTTGTTGGCTCAGTGCAAGTTTCATAATTTCAGACGGAGATTTGTCTGCATATTCAGATGCAAGTGCATCTACGAGATCAATACTTGGGATTGTAGTCATGTGTGTCCTGGCAATAGGCTTGGAAACGGCAAACCTATATTAATTTATTTCACATCTATTTTAATAGAAATGCTAAAGATGACTTATTAATAAAAATTAGATTGATATGAAAAAAATAGAATTAATAAAGCTGAGCGTTCATATATAAACATCGGCTATGATAGATACAACTTTTAATAACTTTTTACAACACTGACATTTGGGAGAACCCATGGAAATCGTATGTCTAGATCTTGAGGGCGTGTTAGTTCCAGAAATTTGGATTAACTTTGCAAAAAAAACAGGGATTAAGGAGCTTGAGGCGACCACACGTGATATCCCAGACTACGATGTGCTAATGACACAACGTTTAAACATTCTTAAACAACATGGTTTAGGTTTAAACGACATTCAAGCGGTTATTGCAGATATGGGGCCATTTGAAGGTGCGAAAGAGTTTGTAGAATGGGTGCGTACGCATTTTCAACTCATTATTCTTTCTGACACATTCTATGAATTTGCTCATCCATTAATGAAACAATTGGGATGGCCAACGATTTTCTGTCATAAATTAGAAACTGACGAAAATGGCATGATCACTGCGTATAAACTGCGTCAGCCTGATCAAAAACGTAAAGCAGTACAAGCATTACATGGTTTGAACTTCCGCGTAATTGCAGCGGGTGATTCTTATAATGATACGACAATGCTAGGCGAAGCAGACAAAGGTTTCTTGTTTGATGCACCTGCAAACGTTATTGCAGAATTCCCGCAATTCCCACCAATTCATGGTTATGCAGCATTAAAACAAGCGATTCGTGAAGCATCTGTACGTGATATTCCTGAATAATCAAATGTGATTGTGAATTTAGCAATCAATAAGAGAAGGGCGCCAATGGCGCCCTTTCTTGTTTAATCCTAATTTGTAATGTCAATTAGAAGCGGTAACCAATTTTTAGACCGTATGCGATAGCATTGTTATCTGAAAAGCTACCTACATTTGGTGTAGTACCTGTTTTAGCTGTTGCATCACCTAGCCACATATATCGAATGCCAGCTTGAATGAAATAGTTTTCTTCAGGGCTATATTGACCACCTAAACCTACACCCCAATACCCTTCGGTTGGTCCAAGTGTGGTTACAGGATTGCCAGCGCCTGTGTCATAGCTTACAAGTGCTGAACCTGACCATTTTTCATTAAACTTACGACCTACACCAACATTCGCAGACCATTGATCTTTCGAGTAATCAAGAAGGTTTGCACCGCCAGAAGCTGTTTGTAAGTGTTTTGGAGTAATAGCAAATTGGCTCCATTCAACCCATCGAATATTAGCAAAGGCAATTGTATTAGCTGCAATACCAGTTTGAAGGTCAAGATTGACAGACTGAGGGGTTGTTGCATTGATTGGATTTGTAACCGTATTTAGACCTGTAAGCAATGATTTTTCTTTTGATGTAGCTTCATGCTCTATTTCTGAACGATAGGTTAATGCTGCTTTTAGTGCAATATCTGGAATTGAGTATGCGAAGCCTGCAACCCATCCCCATGCCTCTTGTGTGTCTATGTCAAGATTATAATTTAAGCCACCATACACTTTACCACGTAAGCGTACATTTGCTTCCACTGTTTGCCATGCTGGTCCAGCATAGATATTCCAGTTTTCATTGGGTTGATAACCAATAAGAGCTGTAATATTTTCTGTTTTAACAGTTACAGCAGTACCTTCGTTATTTTGCTCAAAAATTGGATTTTCAATGCTGTATTGTGCATCTGCACCAAAAGGTTGGTCATATAATAAACCGAGCGAAATTTTATCTGTTACTTGTACTTTTACAGCTGCAGAAGGGAAGTAGTAGTCTTCCGCCATATCTGAGACATTACTTTTAAGAAAATTATCTTGCCCTTTAACGGTTGGGTCGATAACTGTAATCCCAGCTTCAGCATAATTTCCATTTTGCAAAAATGCAGAAATAGATTGACCAGAGCGATCTAAACCAGCAGCAAAGATTGATGATGTTGGTAAAGCGGTGAGTAAAATAGCTAAGCTAAGGCGATTTAGTTTCATACATTTCCCTGTTTGTAACTTTTGGTAGAAGTTCAATGAGGGAAAAGTAACACATAAAAAAAATGAGTAAATACTCAGATTCGCTCTAAAAATGAACTTATGCATGCATAGAAAAGGGTTGTCTAGAGTAAAAATACTATTTATGTGAACTTATCTAAATGATTTTGAATAAAAAAATAGAGTAATTATTTTAATTTTTAGCGTATGGAGGGTAGTGAACTGTTTGCTTATAGTTTGGTCAATTAGAAGTTAAACGACTGCAACGTACTGCAGTCGTTTAAATATAGAGGGTGAATTAGAAGCGGTAACCCATTTTTAGGCCATAGCCCCAAGCATTGTTGTCTTCAAATTTCGCAACTTGCGCTTTTTCAGCATTACCAGGGATTGAGTAAGCACCTGAACGAGCAGTTGCATCGCCTAACCAGAAGTATTTTATACCACCCGCAATGAAGTAATTAGGTGCAGGGCTGAATTGAAGGCCTAGACCAATATTCCAATAACCTTCTGTTGGGCCAAGTGTAGACACAGGATTGCCTGCACCCGTGTCATAACCTACAGATACGTTACCCGCCCACTGTTCATTGACTTTACGGCCTACGCCTACAGTTGCACTATATTGGTCGTCTGAGTAGTCAATTAAGTTGAAGCCTTTAGTATAAAGATTATTTGTAGCTTGAGCAGAAGCTAGTTTAGACGCTGTGTCAAATTTATAAGGGCGAATTGAAAAGTCTTTCCAATTTACCCAGCGCAAATTAGCAAATGCGACTGTATTAGCCATGATACCAGTTTGGAAATCTAAGTTTACAGATTGCGGTGTTGTAATGTCAGTGTTGCCATTTGGTGCTACATTTAAACCAGCAAATGCAGAAGTTGCGGCAAAGGTTTCATCACTTGCTACTTTGTGATCAATTTCAGAGCGGTACGTAACAGACGCTTTTAATGCGATATCTGGAATTTGGTAAGCAGCACCAGCTAACCAGCCTACAGCACCATCTTCTTTCATGGTGGCATTATAGGCACCAAATGTAGTAGCTCCACCGTATGCAAGACCACGAAGCTGAAGATTACCTTTTACAGTTTGGTAAACGGGGCCTGCATAGAAGTTAAAGTTTTCAGTTGGCTGATAGCCAAAAATCATTGAAATACTTTGAGTTTTAACATCTACGGTAGTAGATTCGCCATTGCCACCATGGAATAGACCTTCACCTGTTGCTGATAAAGGTGCATCGGTTGTAGCGTAAGTTACTGCTGCACCGAAGGGTTGGTCGTAAAGTAAACCAAAAGAAACATTATCAGTTAACTGTAGTTTAAGTGCGGCATGCGGGAAATAATAATCATCAGCCATGTCCGCAAGGCCTGAACCGTTGGCGTTTGCTTTACCTGAAACAGTTGGGTCAAATACAGAAATACCTGCTTCGAAATAGTTGCCAGGTTGTAAAAAAGCTGAGATTGATTGGCCAGAACGGTCTAATGCTGCTGCAAATGCGCCCGCAGTTGGTAGTGTTGCAAGTAGTACTGCTGTAGATAGCGTTTTCAATTTCATTCTTCATCTTTCCTTGAGGTGAAAATTCGTTCGGTTACTGCATTTTTATAAGTGACGATTGTTATATTTTATGGAGAATTTCCTGCTTTTATGTTGCCTGGCTGTTTACTCCATGTCACAAAAATAGCACAAATTAAATAAGAGTAAATGCTCTAGAAATAAAAAAACGAATAATTTGTAATCTATTAGAGCTAATATTCTAAAAATTTAAAATATGGTTAAATTAAGCTGTTGTTCTGTAATGGATAAAGGTGTTATTTGGAAATTTATTTTTTATTCAATTGGTTGAAATATTAAGTGTTTTTATTGTGTTGCGTGTCACATAAATTCAGGCTGAGGTTTTTTAAGCGTGTATTTGATGATGTTGAAGAGCAAGAGCGCAATCATGATGCCAGCTGGTTTAATTGAAAATTGAATCCATTAAACTTTTGCTTATAACTGAATGACATTTGGTTTGAAATGATGTGCTGTGGACTGAAATCAATACAATGGAGTGCCATTTAAGCTTAAATACACATGAGTTTTTGGTTGTATTTATGCTTCTTAAAAATATCGCATTGATGTCATTTGAGGGAAATAATTTTAAATATTTAGAGAAAAGAGAGAATGGTGCGCTCTGCGGGACTTGAACCCACGCCGGTCGCTTAGGAGGCAACTGCTCTATCCAGTTAAGCTAAGAGCGCAAGTGCGGCTTAATTTACTCTAATTTGAGATAAAAAAAAAGTTATTGCCGAAACAATAACTTTTTATTTTAAAGCAATGCTGTAATTTATGCTTTTGATTTATTAAGTGATTTAAATAAACCAAACATAACCAGAATCCAAACTGGAATCATGTATACAGACTCTTTAAATCCTTGAGTCCACATAATGTAAAGAATGGTCGCAATGAACAACAAAACCACAAAGTTACTTACTGGTGCCCAAAGTGCAGGGAATTTTGTTTTCTCACCAATTTTTTTCATGTGTTGCATGAATTTGAAGTGAGTCAATGAAATCATTGCCCAGTTTAATACTAATGCACCTACCACGATGTAAATTAAGTGACCTAAAGCATCTTCTGGGACGAAGTAGTTTAAAAGTACGCATCCAAAAATGAGCAGTGCAGAGAACAATACTGCTGGAATTGGCACACCTTGACGGTTTACTTTTAAGAATACTTTGGGTGCATTTCCTTGCTGTGCTAAACCAAATAACATACGGCTATTGGCATACATACCACTGTTATATACAGAAAGAGCCGCGGTTAAAATAATGAAGTTGAGTAAATGTGCCGCCCAGTTAATGCCCAATTGACTGAAAATCATTACAAATGGACTTTTATCTAGACCACCTAAATCTAATTGATTCCATGGCACTAAAGACAAGAGAATTGTTAGAGAGCCGACATAGAAAATCAGAATTCGGAAAACCACTTGGTTGATGGCTTTAGGAATTGTTTTTTCTGGATTTTCTGCTTCTGCAGCGGCCATACCAATTAGTTCAATACCACCAAAGGCAAACATTAAGAATGCCAGCATGTAAAAGAGACCATCAAAACCATTCGGGAAGAATCCGCCATGACTCCATAAATTAGAGAATGACGCAGTAGAACCCGCATCTGCTGTCAAGAGCAGATACAAACCGAATAGAATCATCGAAACGACAGCAGTCACTTTGACAATTGATAGCCAAAATTCAGATTCACCATAAAACTTCACATTGCCGAGATTGACTAGAGTAATCACGATAAAAAAGAATAAAACTGAAGACCATGCAGGGATGTGAGGCCACCAATAATTAATATATTTAGCGACAGCAGTCAGCTCAGTCATTGCAACTAGGACATATAAAATCCAATAGTTCCAACCTGCTAAAAAGCCTGGAAATTTACCCCAGTATTTGTTTGCAAAATGACTGAAAGATCCCGCAACAGGTTCATGAACAATCATTTCCCCGAGTTGGCGCATAATTAAAAATGCGATCAGGCCGCCAATGGCATAACCTAAAATAATAGAGGGTCCTGCAGATTGAATGACCTGGGCTGAACCCAAGAATAGGCCTGTACCGATCGCTCCGCCCATCGCGATGAGCTGGATATGACGGTTTTTTAAGCCGCGCTGCAGTTGTGAAGATTCGTTATTCAAAGTACTCACCCGACAATGGAGTAAGTGAAAGATTGTAATAGATTGAGAAGAAATAGCCTAGTAGCTCAAAATTTATAAAATATTTTTATCAATTGAATTAAAATTAGTTAACATGAATTTTCATATTAAAAATATATGAATCAATATATTAATTTTATTTGTTTAGAAATAGGCATTAGAAATGTATAAGATTTGAAAATACAAATGCTGTTTTTTTATACTTAAGTCATGGGTTAGATAAAAGATTGACAAAAAAAGGTATGATTCTTTGTGCTCAAATAGCGCTATTTGACTCAACACAATGATAAATATGAAGGACTGAATAAAAATGAGTTATGCACCCCAAATCCGTATTCCTGCAACTTATATGCGTGGTGGTACCAGTAAAGGTGTGTTTTTTAAGCAAGATGACTTGCCAGAAGCTGCACAACAAGCAGGATATGTCCGAGACCAAATTTTATTACGTGTGATTGGGAGTCCAGATCCATACGCTAAGCAAATTGATGGCATGGGTGGTGCAACTTCAAGTACCAGCAAAACGGTAATTTTATCTAAAAGTACACAACCAGATCATGATGTCGACTACTTATTTGGTCAGGTGGCTATTGATAAAGCCTTTGTCGATTGGAGTGGTAACTGTGGCAATTTAACCGCAGCAGTTGGTGCATTTGCTATTTCTAATGGTTTAGTTGACAGCACACGTATTCCAAAAGATGGGATCTGTACGGTTCGTATTTGGCAGTCCAATATTCAAAAAACGATTATTGCGCATGTCCCGATGCATGATGGTCAGGTGCAAGAGTCTGGGGACTTTGAACTTGATGGTGTAACTTTTCCAGCAGCTGAAGTACAAATCGAATTTTTAGACCCTGCAGATGATGGTGAAGATGGTGGTGCTATGTTCCCAACGGGCAATGTCGTTGACGAGTTTGAAGTTCCAGACATTGGCACTTTTGAAGCGACGTTTATTAATGCGGGCATTCCCACGATTTTTATGAAAGCTGAAGCATTGGGGTATATTGGGACTGAATTACAAGACGATATAAACAGCGATGCCAATGCACTGGTTAAATTTGAGAAAATCCGTGCGTATGGTGCCAAATTTATGGGCTTGATTCAGGATGTATCAGAAGCAGCACAGCGTCAGCATACCCCAAAAATCGCTTTTGTTTCTGAGCCTAAAGCTTATGTATCTTCAAGCGGTAAGCAGCTTGAAACTGGCGATACAGATTTATTGGTTCGTGCACTATCAATGGGTAAATTACACCATGCCATGATGGGAACAGCAGCTGTTGCCATTGGTACGGCAGCTGCTGTACCAGGAACTTTAGTGAATTTGGCAGCAGGCGGTGGTGAACGTGAGGCTGTACGCTTTGGACATCCTTCAGGCACACTCCGTGTGGGTGCTCAGGCCGAATTGGTCGAAGGGCAGTGGGTGGTGAAAAAAGCAGTAATGAGCCGTAGTGCTCGTGTATTAATGGAAGGTTGGGTACGTATTCCTGCGGAAACCATCGCTTAAGTTGAATCATTAATATTTTTAATCTCTAAAAGCCCTTGTATGCTTCAAGTACAGGGGCTTTTTTAATGTAAACAAGCGTGGCAATAGTTTTTATTGTTCAGTTATGCTTGGAATGAATTTGAAAAGCATAAGCTTATATAAAAATAAAGCGAGCTTTAGCGGTTAGCATATTGAGGTTTAATGATTTGAATCACACGCTTTGATGCGATCATGGATGGTTAAATGCTAATTTAGCTGCAAGAAACATCAAGTTGCATAGAGAATAGCCCCAGAAAGCAGTATGATGCTGGCAACCAGATGCGATGCTTTGGCGCGACGACGTGCTGAACAGCATTTTAAAATAAAAGCTTAATCAGGTAATCGAGGTGAATGTGTCAACCTTAACTGACATTTCTGTGCATCCACTTAGTGAAGCACAGCAGCGAATTCAGCAGGATTTGTTAACAGCCTTAGATGCTTTTGCAATTCCAGAGCCTTTAAAAAGTGCAGTCCATCATGCGGTGATGTTGGGTGGCAAGCGTGTACGTCCAGCACTATGTTATGCAACAGCAGCGATTCAGCCGAATGCCAATGCTGCAGCAGTACGTCGTGCTGCGGTTGCAATTGAATTTATCCATTGCTATTCCTTGGCACATGATGATTTGCCTTGTATGGACAATGACCTATTACGTCGTGGCCAACCGACATGTCACGTGGCTTATGGTGAAGATACTGCATTGCTCGCTGGTGATATTTTACAATCAATGGCCTTTGAGATTTTGGGAAGTCGTTTGTTTGATCAAGGTCCTGCGGTTGAAGCCAGTATTGTGTTAAAGCAAATGCAAATACTTGCAACAGCTTCATCTAAAATGGTGAATGGACAGGTGCTTGATTTACAGGCTGAAGGCAAACATGTCGATCAGCAAGCCTTGGAAAATATTCATACCAATAAAACAGGTGCACTTATTTCTGCGGCAGTTTTGATGGCGGCAGTGACGATTTTTGAAGGCACAGATATTGCCATTCCAAAGTTACGCGAGTTTGCCCAAATCATTGGTTTAGCCTTTCAAGTGCAGGACGATATTTTAGATATTACTTCAGACACAGCAATGTTAGGTAAAACCGCTGGTAAAGATCAGCAAGTGGATAAATCGACTTATCCTGCATTGATGGGGCTTGAAGCGGCACAGGCTTATGCATTGGAGTTGCATCATCAAGCAATGAATGCCTTGGCGCATTTTGATGAATCGCAAGTTACTGAACTGACCAACATTACGCAGTTTTTACTGACACGTAAAGCATAGGTCTGTATATCTAGTATGTAAAACTGATAGTTGAACAGCAATAAAAAAGAGGACATGGCGTCCTCTTTTTTATTGCACTACTTTAAGACTGCATTTATACGCTGTCTTTATAAAGCTGATCGGCTTGTTCAAAACGATCTGTGACATCTTTAGATGGAGCTTTGCCCATTAAGCTCACCACAACAATTGCGATTAATGAACAAATGAAGCCTGGAACAATTTCGTATAGGCCTGTATCACCCCATACATTTTTCCATACAATGACCATGACAGCACCCACAACCATGCCTGCAAGCGCGCCATTTAAGGTCATGCGTTTCCAGAACAGTGACAAAATAATCAGTGGGCCGAAAGCTGCACCAAAACCTGCCCAAGCGTATGCAACTAAACCTAATACTTTAGATTCAGGATTGCCCGCCATATAAATAGCCAATAGGGCAATTGCCAATACCATCAAGCGACCTACCCAAACAAGTTCCTTTTGAGAAGCATTTTTGCGCAGGAAGGCTTTATAAAAGTCTTCAGTTAAAGTACTTGAACATACTAAAAGCTGGCAACTTAAAGTACTCATTACAGCGGCTAAAATGGCTGCTAATACAATACCAGCAACCCAAGGGTTAAACAGAATTTTAGTGAGTTCCATAAATACTGTTTCAGGGTTGGCATTGACCACCGCAGCCAATTCAGGATGCTGTTGGAAATAAGCGATACCAAAGAAACCTGCTGCAACAGCACCACCAAGGCATAAAATCATCCAAGTCATGCCAATACGACGTGCATTTGGAATCGATGTTACAGAGTCTGCAGCCATAAAGCGGACTAGAATATGGGGTTGACCAAAATAGCCTAAGCCCCAAGCCAATAATGAAATAATGGCAACAAAACTTAAATTACCCAAGACATCTGTTGCATGTGGGCGTGCAGCATCCAGTGCAATACTGATTTGGCTCAAGTCTGAGAATGATAAAATTACGACCAATGGCGTGAGCAAGAGGGCAAAAATCATCAGCCCCGCTTGAATGGTGTCGGTCCAACTCACCGCAAGGAAACCACCAATAAATACATAACTGATGGTTGCAACAGCGCTAATCCATAAGGCCGTGCTATAAGAAATACCAAACATGCTTTCAAATAATCGAGCACCTGCCACCATGCCTGAAGCACAGTAAATAGCGAAGAAAATTAAAATGACAAAGGCCGAAACAATGCGCAAAATCTTCTTTTGGTCATTAAAGCGATTAGAGAAGTAATCTGGCAAGGTGAGGGCATTGTTTTGAACTTCTGTATGCACACGCAAGCGACCAGCCACTAAAAGCCAATTCAGCCAAGCACCAATAATGAGGCCAATGGCAATCCACATTTCAGATAGGCCAGAAAGATAGATAGCACCGGGTAGGCCCATGAGTAACCAACCACTCATGTCTGATGCACCCGCAGATAGCGCTGTGACAAAACTGCCTAAACGACGGCCACCTAAAATATAATCTGAGAAGTTGCTGGTCGCACGATAAGCCATCAGGCCAATCGCAATCATGGCGAAAATATAAAAAAGAAACGTGATTAAGGTGGGGTCGAGGGAGCTCATACGATATCCGTTTTTTGAGTTGCGTAGTGCTTGGGAGGATGAAATAACAATAGGTAATTTCACAAGTCAAAAAGCTGTTGCTTGTGATGAACCCATATAAATAATTTCAAAAATAATGTGAAATTTAACCATAAATTAACGAAACATACAGAAATTTATAGTCAGAAATAAAAATAGACAGCATGAAAGCTGTCTATTGGATTAAAAATATTCAAAGTTTTATTGGCCGCGACCCATGATGCCACGAATGGTACTCATGACGTCCGCAGGTAAAACCACGGTTTTGGCATTATTGGATTTTGCCATATCTTGCATTGCTTTAACGTATTGTTCACCCAATAAATAAGCCACTGGAATTTCTTTTTCGCCTACAGCTGAAGTGACCAATTCAATTGCTTTTTGCGATGCTTGTGCCAAGACAACTTGCGCTTCTGCGTCACGGCGTGATGCTTCTAAACGACCATCTGCTTCTAAAATAGCAGCTTGTTTTTCACCATCGGCTTTGGTTACTGTCGCACGACGTTGACGTTCGGCAGCTGCTTGTTCTTCCATTGCAGCTTGCATGGTGTGTGATGGTTTAATATCTTGAATCTCAACTGTTTTAAGGGTAATACCCCAATCAGCGATGTCATCAGAGATACTGGCTTTTAGGCGTGCTTTAATATGATCACGTGAAGACAGGGCATCGTCTAAATCCATTTCGCCAACAATTGAACGCAATGATGTTTGTACGAGGTTTTGGATTGCCCAAGAGTAGTTTTCAATACCATACACCGCATTTACTGGTGTTGTAATATTAATATAAGCCACGGCATTCATGACCAATACGGCGTTGTCTCGGGTAATGACTTCTTGAGAAGGAATATCTAATACGATGTCTTTGGTGGTGACTTTATAAGCCACTTCATCAATGTAGGGAATGACAAAGTTAAGGCCAGGTTCAAGTACGGTATGGTATTTCCCCAAACGCTGTACGATCCATTTATAGCCTTGAGGGACAATACGGACACCTTTAAAAATCGTAATGGCAACAAAGGCCAAAAAGGCTAAAACAACAATAGTAGCTCCGCTCATTCAAATACTCTCTTGTTAGTTGTCGTTATAACTGTGTGCTTGCACGATCAAATCATTCCCCATAATGTCAATGACACGCACGCGGTCACCCACTTGTACATCAGAGCGTGATCGGCATATCCATTCAGCATTGCCCAATACGGGAATCGGAAAGCGAACTTTAATTTGTCCTAATTCTAGGTTGGTTTGAATGACCATACCAACTTGACCGACGGTTGCTTCACGAGAAAGGCCAGCTTTGGTTTTGTCTTTTGAAAGTGGTTTAATGAATTTAAACCATGCAATGGTGCAAAGGATGGAGAGAATGATCCAAGTCACGAGTTGAGTTGTTGTGCTCAACATTGGAAACAGAAAATATAAAATACCCACCATGATTGCGCCAATACCAAACCAGAGGGCGGCGAAAGCTGGAAGGATTAATTCTGAAATGATCAGTAGAAAGCCTAAAACAAACCAGTGCCAAGGTTCTAAAATAAATTCCATACCGCTACTCGTGTCGTTGTCAAAGATCGTGGGTGTGTATTGATATCAATGTAACAGATGAAAAAGTTTTTGAGTATAAATAAAATTTATTTTTGTATTTTATACAGACATACCAACTGCTCGATTTTGAGCAAGTTATAGCATTTTATTCTATGCAGAAAAATGAACTATACCATAGCGCTAAATTGGTTGAATCAGCACTATGGTATATGGGGCTTATGCTTAGATTTTGGCCACGGGTGCAGGCTTAAAGGCTGCAGGTGATGCTTTAAAGTCGCTCACTAATTTTTGAATCGCTCGGATCTTTAATTGAGTGGCTTTTTCGCCTTCCAAGATCGTTTCATTACTGGCTTTTAGATCTAAAGTCCCAATGTGGCCCACTTTAGGCTGAATCACAATGTTGGCCTGTTGAAGCTCTTCATTAATACTTTGCTGTCCCATAATATTAATGGTTTGATCCAGTACGCCAAACATATTCATGGCTTTCGTGCCATCAGGGCGCGCTGAAATATCCACAGCAATCACGATGTCTGCACCCATATTTTGAGCTGTTTTTACAGGAATTGGACTGATTAAACCACCATCAACATATTTTTGCCCACTAATGAGTGCGGGTACAAATACGTTTGGAATACTACATGAGGCACGCACTGCCTGACCTGCATTGCCTTTAATAAACTCCGCTTTACGGCCAGTATCTAAACGTGTAGCAACGGCAGCAAAGCGAATGGGAAACTGCTCAATCGGTTTATTGGCTACATTTTTGTTTACGTAGTCTTGTAGCTTTTGTCCCAATAAAAAGCCTTGGCGGTTAAGCGTTAAGTCTCGAATGTCGGACTCTTTAAAGCCAAGTGCAATTTGTTGTAATTGATAGGGGCTTTTACCACTGGCATAGAGGCTGCCCACAAAGCTACCTGCACTGGTACCTGTCACAATTTTTGGTTTAATGCCATGAGATTCAAGTACTTTGAGTACCCCAATATGTGCAAAACCTTTGGCACCACCGCCACCTAAAGCAACAGCAATAACGGGTTCACGTGCTTTGAGGGGTGTGGTTTGAACGGGTGTTTGTGTGGCTTTGTCACAGCCAGCAAAACTGAGCGCTAAAACGCTCAGCAAAGAATATTTTAGTAGTTTCATTATCTGGAACAATCAAGAAAAGTTTAGCAAAGTCGCATCAGTATTGAGCTGTATGATATCTCATCAAAAAATACAACAATTTGCTAGGGCTTTTTCCAGTGCTTTTGTAACGGCTTGGCTAGCCAGTCGGGGTTTTTAGGTGAAAAATGGCCTTCATAGCACTGTAGAATTTCAGCTAAATCCTGTTCGAAATTGCCTGTTGTGTGATAGGCGCTTAAGCATCGGATGGCTTTGTTTTCATAATCGAATGCAAACATCACAATAGGGATCTGGGCTTCATGTGCGATGTAATAAAAGCCACTACGAATTTTTTCAGCACGCTTTCTTGTGCCTTCGGGTGCCATGGCAATCCAAATTTTTTCTTGTGCTTGGATGATCTCAACAATTTGTTGAGTTAGCCCACTGGCGTGTTGGCGTTCTACTGGAATTACACCAATCCAATCTAAAATAGGCTTCAGAGGGGTCTTAAATAAAGTATTTTTACCAAACACTGTGACTCGAATGCCTAAGCCAAGTAAAGCGAGAAAGGCATACCATGCATCAAGATTTGATGTATGTGGAGAAACAATGGCCATGGCTTTGGGGAAGTTTGGGAATTCTCCAGTAAAGCGCCAGCCTTGTGCCAAAAATAAACGCTTAAAGACAGATTGACTCCATGCAGTGCCGCGTGAGGGCACAGAATTAGGTAAATGAGGAAAGTCTTGTGTCATAGAAGTCATGCACTTTTACTTGGCGATAAGGTTAATATAGGCGCTGTAAATAAGAACTGCATTGGCAAAAATGAGCAGTTCCATTGCATATAAAAGAGTTAGCTTAACCAATTGAATAATGGGGAAATGCAATGCTGCAAATGCGGAACATTTATGTGTTGTTATTTTCTCTATATTGGGCGCAAGGTTTACCTGTCGGTTTTATGACCCATGCATTGCCTGTGATTTTACGTGCGCAGGGTGTGTCTTTGGCACATATTGGTGGTTTTGGCCTATTAATGTTGCCTTGGTCAATTAAAGTATTTTGGGCACCTTGGATTGATCGAATTGGACATCATAAACATGGGCATTATCGCTCATGGATTTTACCCTTGCAGGGCATGAGCATTGCAATTTTAATCCTGTTGTCTTTTATGCCTATACAGGCCTTGGATCAGCCTTTATACCTCATGGCGCTATTTGTTGCTCTTCTGAGTATGAATATGGTGGGTGCTACGCAAGATGTTGCAACAGATGGCTTAGCCGTGAGTTTACTTAAATCAGAACAACAACATTGGGGCAATATGTTTCAAGTGGTTGGGTCGCGTTTGGGCTTTATTATAGGGGGGGGAGCCATACTATGGGCTTTAGATTGGTTAGATTGGCAAAGCACCTTTTTAGCCTTGGCTGTATTGGTTTTTTTCAATAGTTTACCTATTCTTTTTTTTAAAGAGCCTGTACGTCAAGTTACCACACCATCCACTCAGCAAGCTTTTCACTGGCAGTCTGTACGTGATTATTTAACTTATTTTGTAGGTCAGTCACACATGTGGTGGTGGTTGATGGTGCTACTGAGTTTTAAAATTGCGGATGGCTTGGCGGGGCCCTTGCTAAAACCACTGATGGTGGATTTGGGCTTAAGTTATAGTCAAATTGGCATTTATGTCACCATGCTGGGTGCCTTGGCCGCGTTGTTGGGAGCTGGATTGGCAGGCTTACTGCTGAAATATATTGGGCGCTTTCAAGCTTTATGGCTGTTTTCAGTGCTCAAGGTTTTCAGCTTGGGTGCTTATGCATGGCTGGCGTGGCAGTACCAAAATCAGGTGCTGGTGCATCCGTGGCTCATTTATACCATTAATGCTGTAGAAGACATGCTTGCATCGATGTTGTTGGTGGTCATGCTGACCTTGGTGATGCAATATAGTCGTAAACCTATGGCTGGCACAGATTTTACTTTTCAGGTAAGTGTTATGGCGACTGTCAACGGTGGGTTATATATTGTCAGTGGCATCATTGCAGATCAGTTGGGGTATGCGCTGTATTTAAGCATGATTTGTGTTGTTGCCTTATTGAGTATTATTCCGATGATAATTTGGCATAAAGAAAGTCAAAAAAATATTGCTTAAACTGAGCTGAATTCAGCGTTCAAACTGTAGTTTGAAAAGCAGTTGTTTGAATAATAATTATTTTTAACTCATTGAAAACATAATTTAAATAATGGATTTAAGAATAAATTAAGCTTGTTAAGCATCGATTAAGTTTGCACGATTAATTTAGCTTCATTCGTAAAATATTTGAAGAAATTTTGCATGTTTGAATCACTGAAAAGAAAATGGCAAACATTCATGACAATGCCAGTTTCACGCTTTAACTTATTGGTGAGTGTTTGGTTGGCCTTCGCCCTCAATATTGGGTTTTATCAAAAATTGCATCAACTTACGCCGTATCAAGGGATGAAGTCGTGGCTATTTTTGATCGCATCTGTATTGGTGGTGACAGCACTGTATAACATCTTATTGCAACTTTTGCAGTGGCGTTGGACTGCAAAGGTGGTTGCATTAATTTTACTATTTATTGGTGGTTTTAGTGCCTACTTTGTATGCAGTTTGGGGGTTGTGATTTCGCCAGATCAGATTCAAAATGCCATGCAGACGGATCCACAAGAAGTGAAAGGCTTAATGTCTATACGCTTGTTGTTCTGGAGCATATTTATGGTGGCCTTACCAATGTTGGTGGCGACTTGTATTCCACTTAAAGTTGAAACTAAATCTAAAATATTGATCAAAAAAGGCGTGCATCTTATTGCATCCTTTGCAGTGCTGGCAGCAATGCTTTTTGTATTCTATGTAGATTATGCTGCGATTTTCCGTCAACACCGCGATTTAAAAGGCATGATCTCGCCACAAAATGCGATCGCTGCAGGTTTTTCATATTTTCATCATCAAGCGCCAAAAGAAAATTTGCCTTTGGTTAAATATGGCGAAGATGCGCATTTGGTTGAGAAAACTGCGCAAGCTAAAAAGCCAAAACTGATGGTATTGGTGGTGGGTGAAACAGCACGTGCTGAGAGTTTTTCTTTAAATGGTTATGCAAAAAATACCAACCCTGAGCTGTCTAAATTAGACGTAATTAACTTTAGTCAGGTAAGCTCATGTGGTACGGCAACTGCAGTTTCGGTACCGTGTATGTTCTCTGGTATGCCTCGTAGTGACTATGATGAAAACTTAGCAAACCACCGTGAAGGCTTATTGGATATTGCACAGCGTGCTGGATATAAAGTGACATGGATTGATAACAACTCAGGTTGTAAAGGGACGTGTACCCGTGTTGAGCAAGTTGAGATTTCGCCTGAATTGAAGAAAAAATGGTGTACGCCAGAAGGTGAATGTTATGACCAAATTTTAGTAGATGCGTTGAATCAATATATCGAAAAAATTCCAGCAGATGACCAAACACCACGCTTGATAGTATTACACCAAGTCGGTAGCCATGGACCTGCATACTACGCCCGTGCAACGCCAGAATTTCAAAAATTTAAACCCACTTGCGATACCAATGCCATTCAGGGTTGCACACAAGACGCTTTAATCAATAGTTATGATAATAGTATTGTTTATACAGATCATATCTTGAGTGAAGTGATTCAGTCATTAAAAGCCAATAGCAAGTATCAAACAGGTTTCTGGTATTTATCGGATCATGGTGAATCAACTGGTGAATATGGGATGTACTTACATGGTGCACCGTATGCGATGGCTCCATCACAACAGACGCATGTTCCAATGATTATGTGGTTTTCAGCAGAATGGAAAGCCCATCAAGCGGCCAATGTAAGCTGTTTAAGCCAACAAAAATCCAAAGTGTTGAGTCAAGATAATTTATTCCCAAGTCTCTTGAGTATATTGGGTGTACAAACTCAAGTGATTGATGCTAAAAATGATATGCTACAAAATTGTAAGCCTGCTGCTTAAGTGAGTTGATGCCATGACAAAAATTTTAATCATTGAAGACGACTTTATGATTGCTGAGTCTACTCAGACTTTATTGAAGTATCAGGGCTTTGAAGTAGAGTGGGTAAATAACGGAATTGATGGCTTAAAACTCTTACAGCAAAGTGAATTTGATGCTGTATTGCTAGATTTGGGTTTGCCTTTGATGGATGGTATGCAAGTGCTTAAGCAGATTCGTCAAATTCAGCCGAATTTACCAGTCCTGATTATTTCTGCACGTGATCAATTACAACAACGTGTTGATGGTTTAAATCAGGGGGCAGATGATTATTTAATTAAACCGTATGAGTTTGATGAACTGATTGCCCGTATTCATGCATTGCTACGCCGTAGTGGAAAAGAGCAACAGGCCAATCAGCAACACATTTTAACCTATGGTGAGTTGGTGCTCGATGTCGAACAGCATTTGGCTAAATACAAAGGTCAGTATATTGATCTGTCAAATCGTGAGTGGGCCATTTTAATTCCACTGGTGACACATCCGAATAAGATTTTTTCTAAAACCAATTTAGAGGACAAACTGTATGATTTTGATAGTGAAATCAGCAGTAATACCATTGAAGTATATGTACATCACTTAAGAAATAAATTGGGCAAAGATTTTATTCGTACCATTCGTGGTTTGGGTTATCGCTTAGGACAACTCTAAATGGCGTTCAGCACACACAGTTTTGCAAATTCACTAAAGACCAAACTGATTTTTTACATGTCTTTTTTCAGTCTTATTGTAGGCTGTGTGTTGATGATGTCGGCTTATAAAATTTCTTTGGAAGAAACCAATGAAATTTTAGATCAACAAATGAAGAATTTGGCGGAGCGAGTGGTTCGGCACGGTTTAGAGCCAACTAAAAATGATTTTGAGCCTACACAGCGCTATGCTGAGCAAGATTTATTTGTTGATGTGTGGTCTTATAAAGATCGCATACAAAATCAAAAACATAGTGATATTTTGGTGCATTCTGTACCGAAGGCAGGTTTTTATCGTCACAAAAATGCTGATGATGTTTGGTATACCTATGTATTGCCTCAAAAAGACTATCAAATTCAGGTCAGTCAGCAACAATCAGTCCGCCAAGATCTCGCTTTAGAATTGGCTGGCAGTATGCTGATTCCGTATTTGGTGCTCATGCCTTTTGTGATTTGGGGCTTGAGTTGGATGATTAGCCGAATTTTACAGCCTTTAGATGACTTTAAAGCAGAACTGGCACAGCGTAATTCCAAAGATTTACAGCCAATTTTGGCAAGAGATTATCCTGTTGAAATTATTCCAACCATTGAAGAAATGAACCATCTGTTCGAGCGTATTAGTTTGTCTCAGCAAGAGCAACGCCAGTTTATTGCAGATGCGGCGCATGAGCTTAGGACTCCGATTACTGCATTGAGTTTACAAATGCAGGTGTTATTACAAGAGTTTCCAGAACATGCCGATTTACAACGCTTAAACTTAGGATTAGTTCGTATTCAGCATTTGGTGACGCAGTTATTAAATTTAGCCAAACAAGATGCCTCTATTGAAGATCTTGAACGTTTACAGGATTTTGATGTTTCAACGACAGCAGTCAATTGTGTAGAGCAACTTATTCACTTGGCGATGCAAAAAAATCTGGACTTAGGTATGGAGCAGAGTGAAGCATTGAAACTGCATAGCCAAGAGTCTGCTGTGCATTCCATTATTTATAACCTGATTGATAATGCCATTAAATATACGCCCAATAATGGCGTGATTAATGTTTCGGTCTATCCAAAAGACGATCATGCCATGATTGTGGTAGAGGACAGTGGACCTGGGATTGACCCTCAATTACATGAACATATTTTAAAGCGATTTTATCGAGTGCATCATCATCAAGAGGTGGGTAGTGGTTTAGGGCTATCCATTGTAGATAAAGCCGTGCAACGGATTCATGGACAACTGAGCTTTGGTACAAGTGAAAGCTTGGGCGGGTTGAAGGTCAGTATTGAATTGCCACTATCGCCAAAAGCATAAAAATTAACTTCACCGCGCTTGAATCTGTGTGGTGTTCTTTTTATTTGAGTATGTAATATTTAGAGATTTATCTTGTTTAAATGAAACATTTACAAAAGCCTATGCAATATTGTATGGGCTTTTTTTTTTGCGCTGTATCATCCGTTCTGTACTCAACGTAAACGATAAAGTGTATTTCAACCAATTGGACAAAGTTAAATACAAGGATATTGAATGAGCTGTATATCTCATTCATAAATTAGCCATGTCAAATATGAGAAAAAACGAGTAGATGTAGGATGTTGAGTAAACGCTAATAGATGACAATTGTTGATGCCCTAAGGCATTTTTAGTCTGAAGTATTGTGTAAAAGAGCAGGGATGTTCGTACTGGCATGTGTAGAACTGCAAAAATTAAATCACAGATTGATGATTTAAGCTCAGATTGTGATTAAAGCACCAATTGCGTGTTATGAGGTTCTAAGAACACGGATTGCTTTTTGCATAGATAGAAAATGACGTAACACAGCATATTGGTACAATAGCAGATCCATAAAGTCCATAAGTTATGACTCATGAAGTGTGCACCACGCATCATTTGCGCCCAGCCCATGCTAAGGCCTAAGACGAGCCCTGCAAGCAAATAAAAATAAGCACGTTTAGGCTGTGAAATATGATAAAGGAAATAACCCGTTATAAAAGAAAAACCGAGTGAGGCATGACCACCGGGGAAGCAATGACCAGACATTGCAGAAAAGTCCCAAAAGAAACCATCTGTATCTGGAATAGTCATAGACCAAGGGCAGGCATGACTGGATTGAGACTTTAAGATGCTCACTACAATAGTGCAGAGCATAGAGACCCAAAATAAGTAACCTAGTTCTGTGCGGCGAGGTTTTAAACGTTCAACTTTAAACGATGCAATCCAAGCAAAAAATATGAAAACATAAACGACAATTAAAATGTCTTTAATGTACTTGTGATTTAATTTAGCTAAGTACCAATTGTCTCTTAATAAAAACTGTCCAGACTCACTAATCCAAGGATGAATCAAGCTTAAATCAAGATCTCCGCCCACAGGAATCACAGTTTGTAGTAAACCGAAACTAATTAATAAGATTCCAATATGAAAGAGAATGAATTTGGGATGATTTTGCATACTTAGCTAAATAGTTTTCCTTTTGAGCTATTAAGGCAAAAACAGCTTAACTAAAACTTAAAGATGGATATTTTAGTCAGATCTTTAGTCAACGTCTTGCAATGCTTAGCACAGAACCAGCAAAACGCCTTTAACGGTCTGTGCTACATTGCCTATTCATTTCAATTTGTTCGTGTAGGCCAGTTTGCCATGTCCATTCGCGCAGTGATCTTTGACTTAGACAATACCTTAACGCATCGTGATTTAAGCATCGTGGCCTATAGTCAGTTTTTAGCGCAGCATTATGCCCATCATTTAATTGCACCTGATCTGGCACAGATCAAGCACATCATCAATTCAATTGATCGGGGCGGTTATCCGATTGCAGCTGATTTAACCCATGCAAGTATTGGTGCTTCGGTGGCCTATGCACTGCAACAACAATTAATTTGGCACCAGCCAGTTGATTTTGATGAATTGACACAATGCTGGTTCCGTTTTTTTGGTGCACATGCTGTTGCGATGCCCGGGGCACACGAACTATTAAGTCAACTTAAAGCGCAAGGCTTTCAATTGGCTGTGGTGTCAAATGGAGGCCATACAACCCGTTTAAATATTTTAAAAGGCCTTAGCTTTGAAGCGTATTTTGATGTGATTGTAAGTTCAGAATTGGCAGGTGTAGCAAAACCCAATATACAGATTTTTAACTACACCCGTGAGCAATTGGGCTTAGATGCAAGGCAATGTTTATTTGTAGGTGATCATCCCATCAATGATTTTTTTGGGGCAGAACAAGCGGGCATGCATGCCGTTTTATTAGAAGGCTTTCATGATGATGTGAACAGAGTCGCGACTGAGCGACGCATTCAAAACTTGGCACAGGTCTGGCAATATTTAGAGCCCTTATCTTTGGCTTAATATGGCCCACACTTTTTAAACAGTCATTGGAATAGTGATTTAAATAGCAATTTACACAGCTATTTTTATAAGCATGATGCATGCGAAGCTGTGTTGCAAAGTTAAAAATGCGAACAATGATGAGATAAAAAAATTGGATAATCCTAAAGAGTCATGGATTATCCAATTGAAGGTTAAATGATTCTCCGAAGCTGTGTTGACTTAGAACATATTATCTTCTGAGTTTGCGGTAATACGGTGAATCGATAGATCGGCACCGCGGAATTCTTCTTCTTGGCTTAGACGGATGCCCATAATTGCTTTAAGTGCGCCGTATACACAGAAACCACCAGCCAAGGCAATAATAACAGCAAAGACTGTGCCAAAGACTTGTGAAAGCATGGATACGCCACCGAGGCCACCTAGCCATTTTTGCCCAAATAAACCGACAGCAAGACCACCAAAGGCACCGCATACACCATGTAATGGCCAAACACCCAATACATCGTCAATTTTTAGTTTGTTTTGTGTGTAGGTAAATAATTTAACAAAAATCACTCCAGCCACCATACCAATAAACAGTGCACCAACAGGGTGAACAATATCTGAGCCTGCACAGATGGCCACCAAACCTGCCAATGGGCCATTGTGTAAGAAGCCTGGGTCATTGTCGCCAACCAAATGGGCTGCAAATGTACCGCCAACCATTGCCATGAGTGAGTTAATCGCAACGAGACCTGAAATGGCATCTAAACGTTGAGCACTCATTACGTTAAAACCAAACCAACCGACAATTAAAATCCAAGAACCCAGCGCTAAAAATGGAATTGAAGATGGTGGGTGTGCACTGATACGGCCATCTTTTTTATAACGACCATAACGAGGCCCAAGTAAAATAACCGCAGCAAAAGCAATCCAGCCACCCATTGCATGCACCACGACAGAACCTGCAAAGTCATGAAAGCCTGCGCCAAAAGTTTGAGCTAACCATGCTTGAATACCTAGATTGCCATTCCATGCAATACCTTCAAAAAATGGATAGACCAAGGCCACTAAAATAAGCGTTGCAATGGCTTGAGAGCGCATTTTCGCACGCTCGGCTATTCCACCTGAAACAATCGCTGGAATTGCAGCTGCAAAGGTGAGGAGAAAGAAGCAGCGCATGAGGTTATAGCCGTGATCAGCAGCTAAGGTTGTTCCAGTATGGAAAAAATGCTGACCATAAGCGATGTAATAACCGACAAAAAAGTATGCAATGGCTGAAATTGCAAAGTCAGAGAGAATTTTACTTAAAGCATTTACTTGGTTTTTATGGCGAACAGTTCCGAGTTCTAAAAAAGCAAAGCCTGCATGCATTGCAAGCACTAAAACAGCACCAAGGAGGAGAAATAATAAATCTATATTTTGCATGTAGTGCTCCAATATAGTGCGGTATGTCACAAAAAGAAGTTCAGTATAGCGAGGTAGTATTTTTGGAACAGGGGGGAAGCAAGGGAAATTTTGATTAATAAATTTCAAAAACTTACAAGACTCGATATAAAGCAAATTAACACAATATGCACTATGTTGGTGCGATTTTAAATGATTTTAAAGTCAGATTAATACAATAAATATGAATGGCTTATATATAATTTTAATGTATTTTTATTTAAATGAATTGCAATAGTGCATGTTTGGCACAGGGCAAGTTCTATAGAAAATCTGTAATTTTTATCTCAGTAGGTTGAGTTTAAGTTTTAATTGAGCTTAGATTAAAAAGAAGCGTTAATGAAATGATCATGTGGTTCATTTTTAAGTAATCATTAAAAAACACTCTAAAGTCTGAGGTTTAAAATAGCACGACAGTCAGAAATTATCTGACTGCCGTGGCTTAGTTTTAAAGCTCTGCAGATGAATGGAATGTTTAAAATTAGTGCAAAATTTTGTTTAAGAATTGCTGTGCACGTTCACCTCTTGGTGCATTAAAGAATTCATCTTTACTGCAATCTTCCACAATTTTCCCCTGATCCATAAAAATAATGCGGTCTGCAACTTGGCGGGCAAAGCCCATTTCATGCGTGACACACATCATAGTCATGCCTTCCTTGGCTAAACCGACCATCACATCTAGTACTTCATTAATCATTTCAGGATCGAGTGCAGAGGTGGGCTCATCAAAGAGCATGGCAATTGGGTCCATGCTAAGCGCGCGGGCAATCGCAACACGTTGCTGCTGACCACCAGAGAGTTGTGCTGGAAATTTTTCTGCATGTGCACTCAGGCCAACACGCTCTAAATAGGCAAGGCCTTTCTTTTTTGCTTCTTCTTCAGAGCGCCCTAGCACCTTGACTTGAGCAATGGTGAGGTTTTCTGTAATGGATAAATGTGGAAACAACTCAAAATGCTGAAACACCATCCCGACACGGCTACGTAGTTTACTTAAGTCGGTTTTGGGGTCATGAATACCAATCCCATCGACAGAAATTTCACCTTGCTGAAAAGGTTCAAGCCCGTTGACGGTTTTAATCAGGGTGGATTTGCCAGAACCTGAAGGGCCACAGACCACCACCACTTCACCTTGTTTAATTTGCGTGGTGCAATCGGTTAGTACTTGAAATTCTTTATACCATTTACTGACATTTTGGAGGTCAATCATTACTTTTTGTTCACTCATACAGTTAACCTCCGTTGTAATTTTTTCACTGCATAGGTTGCAAGCATGCTGATGGTGAAGTACACCAAGCCAGCGAATAGAATGTATTGGGTCAGTAACGACATGAGGTCACCACGGACGTAGTTGGTGCGGAAAAAGTCTAATAGTCCAATGGCATACACCATGGTGGAGTCTTGAAACAAAATAATGGTCTGTTGCAACAGGAGGGGCGTCATTTTACGGAAGGCTTGCGGCAAAATAATCAATCGCATAGTTTGCGGGTAAGTCATGCCCAGTGCATAAGCAGCAGATGTCTGACCTTTAGGAATAGACTGAATGCCAGCACGGACAATTTCCGAAAAATAAGCTGCTTCAAACAGCATGAAGGCCACAATGCTCGATACCAGCGCTGTATCAATGGTGAGGTAATTACCTGTGATCCCGTTATAAATAAACGGGACAGCAAAATAAAACCACATAAGTACCAGCAGGAGTGGAATGGAGCGGAATAAATTGACGTAGCCTTTAGCAAACCAATTGAATGCTTTAATGGAAGACAGTCGCATGAGTGCAAGTAGGGTGCCAATGATAACCCCACCAATGGCTGCACTAACCACTACTTTTAAGGTAATGCTGAGCCCATGCCAAAGCGCAGGCCAAGACTGTTGTAAATCTTGTGTAAATGCAGTGAGCCATTCCATTATTTATCTCCTGCGATTAAACCTGGAACACGCAAGCGTTTTTCCAGAAAGTTCATAAATCCAATCAGGCAGATATTAATCAAAATAAATGCAATGGTAACGTAGGTGTATATTTCAATCGTATTTTGCGTGTATTCACTGATGGTTTTCATCTGCGAGATAATTTCTGCAACACCCACTAAAGATGCAACAGAGGTATTTTTAACGCAGTTGGTCAATTCAGAACTCAGCGGGGGCAAAATGGTACGAAATGACTGTGGCAAAATCACGTAGCGGTATAATTGCGCCGTACTAAAGCCCATGGCATAACCCGCATTGGTCTGACCTTTGGGCACCGCTTCAATACCTGTGCGTACTTGTTCACAGACACGGGCTGCGGTAAATAAGCCAAGCCCAATACTTGCAGAAATTAGTGCTGTGGTATTGGCACCTAAGTCATTAATCCACCAGTTTCGAATGCCTTCTGGTAAGAAGTTTGGCACGACATAAAACCAGATAAACAATTGAACCAGCAATGGAATATTACGGAAAATGGTGACATAGGCAGTGCCGATTGAACGTGCTAATGGACTAGGGAGAGTGCGCATAATGCCTAAAATGCTACCCAGTACCATCGCAATGCTCCACGCGACAGCAGCAATCACCAGTAGCCAGCCTAAGCCTGTGAAGACCCAGTTCAGGTAAGTGGTATCGCCAATGCCCGTGGATTGGAACAATACGCCCCAATTCCAACTATAATTCATAGTGACTCCTTTTACGGCGTCAGCCAAAGTTAGTCGGCTGACGCAAAGGCATGTATGGCGGTTAAGGGTTAAGCATCACGGTCATGCGGGTTGCTAATCAGCTGTTTCAGCTGTTCAGACATCTCAAAGTTCAAATTAATATTTTTTGGTGGAATTGGAGAAAGGAACCATTTCTTATACATTTGGTTGATTTCACCAGAGCTATATACCTCTTTAATTGCGCCATCGACCACTTGTTTGAAGCTTGTATCGCCTTTACGTAGCATACAACCATAAACTTCATGAATTGGTGGTGTACCCACAATTTCCCATTTGTTTGGATCTTTGGCTTTCGACTTTTCACCTGCCAGTAAAATATCATCCATCATAAAGGCCGCCGCACGACCATTTTGTAGCATAAGGAATGATTCAGCATGATCTTTGGCTGAAATTACTTCGCCAATGCCTAGCTCTTTTTCATGCTGGCGAATATAGCGCTCTGACGTTGTACCCGCTGTAGTTACCAGTTTTTTGCCTTTTAGGTCTGCAAAGTCTTTCACCCCCGAATCTTTAGCGGTGAGCAGGCGAGAGCCGACTTCAAAGAATCCGACAGAAAAGTCGACCTGTTGTTGGCGTTCTTTATTGTTGGTGGTTGAACCACACTCTAAGTCGACAGTACCGTTAGACACCAATGGAATACGGTTTTGGCTGGTCACAAGGTTATAGCGAACTTTCAAATCTGGCATGTTCAGCTGTTTTTTTAGCGCTTCAACCACTTTGAGTTGTAGATCATGTGCATAACCTACGGGTTGGTTTGGATTGTCTGCAATATAAGAAAATGGAATAGATGAGTCGCGGTAGCCCAGCACAATGGTGCCTGACTTTTTGATTTTATCCAGCGTACCCGAATTTGAGGAAGCTGCTGAATCTGTACTTGCACCTTGTTCTGCGGATGGTGCTTTATTGTTACCACAAGCAGTTAAACCGAGCATTAGAGAACTGGCGCAAAAAAGCGCAGTCAGTGTACGTTTTTGTGTCATGAGCAAAACTCCTTTTATTGTGCTGCATTGTTTGCTGTCATTTTCGATGGAACTTTTAAAATCCTAAATTCCTTGTTATGCAAAAATGCTTTTCTTTTATGTATGAAAAACATACTGAAAATCATCTTAAGCGAGATTTGAATGCTTGCTCAAGCAAAATTCTTTACCGAATTGTTAACGGTAACTCTTTAGGAATTAACATAATTTCAAATTTAGGTTTATGAGAAAGGTGGAGCAAAAAATATGCCATTCTTAGCTTTTTAAAGTGATCTTTATTTGCTGAAGTACTTGTGTTTATGGTGTTTTTACGGATAAAACAGGTTTTACTGCCAATGCATTATTTAAATTAAGCACGGCATAAATAATTTGGATTTTGCATGTATTTTGTTCAGCATATACTTTTTAGCATCATGTTTTTGCTTATGGGTATAGACCAAAGTATAAGCAATAAAAAACCACTATGGCTTTGCTTATATACCCAAGCATGCACATTGAGATGATTCATTTCGGCCGAGTGCTGAAATGAGCGTAGAAAAAAATGATGGAAGGTTAGCTTTGGGGCAGACGTTGCAATTTTTTTTGTTATATAGTTATTCTTAAATCAATCACTTGAGTACTGGAGCTGTAGGGAATGCTGAATGTAGATACTTTCCGCAACCGCCTGCTGGTTTTATTTGCTGGCCTAGCATTTGTATTGGGTTTATCCATTACCTTATATATTGGCCACAAAGCCTCTGCGCAGATGACCAAAGCCAGTGCTCAAACTTTGAATTTGGTTGCCAAAAGCATCAGTACGACCTTGGCAAATTCGCTGACAGAACGTGAACGGGAAATGGTGCTACTGAGCGAATCGCCATTTTTTATGGCCACAGATTTTAAAAATGAACAACTGCAAGTGAAGTTGGATCAGGTTAAAAGTTCGTATAAATATTATGCATGGTTAGGCATTGCCAATGTAGATGGTGTGGTAGAAGTCGCTGCAAATAAGATGCTTGAAGGGGCAGATGTTTCTGCTCGACCTTGGTTTAAGGAAGGCTTACAACGCGTATATTTGGGCGATGTACATGAAGCGATCTTATTAGCAAAGAAACTCAAAGCTATTAACCCGAATGAGCCAATGCGTTTTATTGACTTTGCCACGCCCATTTATGATGTCAAAACTCAGAAAATTCGTGGTGTGCTTGCAGCACATGCGGATTGGAGTTGGGCTAGCCAAGTACTACAAAGTGCACTGCCAGAAGATGCTGCTCAGCAAGGGATTGAAGTCTTTATTGTTAATGGCAAAGGCGAAATTCTGTATCCTTATAAGAGTATTGGACAAGTTCAGCTCCCCAATCAAAAAACTTCTGCACAGCCTTATTTTATTGATGACTGGCATGAAGGGCAGAACTATGTGACCACAGATGTACCTGTGGTCTCTAACACGCAAATGAGCATGGGTTGGCATGTAATTGTGCGTCAGCCAGTATCTGCAGCATTGGCAGATGTACGTGCCATGCAAAAACAAATTGGCTTGATTGGTTTGATTGTGACTTTGCTGATGCTGGTGGTGACTTACCGTTTAGCCAACCGTTTTAGTCGCCCGATCGAAAATCTGGCAAAAAGTGCTTATGCAGTGGAAAAAGGTCAAGATGATGTACATTTTGAGGCACAGAGTAGCATTCGTGAAATACAAGGGTTGTCTCAGTCTTTAAATAGCATGACCTCCACGCTACTGACTCAAAAACACCAATTGGAAGAGGCAAACGCTACTTTAGAACAGAAAGTGCAAGAGCGTACGCTGGCATTAAAAGAAGCCAATTTGGAATTGGAAAAATTAGCCAATCATGATGGCCTGACTGGTCTGTATAACCGTCGGGCATTTAACGACTATCAGGCTTATTTGTTTGGTCAGTTTCAGCGTCAGCAACAAGCCTATGCTGTGCTGCTGCTGGATGTCGATTTCTTTAAAAAGGTTAATGATAGCTTTGGTCACGAAACAGGGGATCATGTACTGCAAAGTGTAGCCAGCTTAGTGGCAACAGCTGTACGCTCGACAGACTTTGTGGCACGCTTTGGGGGCGAAGAGTTTATTGTGCTATTGCCAGCAACTGAGCAAGATGGTGCAGTATTACTGGCTGGAAAAATTCGTCAAAGTATTGAAAATGAAAATATTATTCAGGACTACCCAATTACTGCCAGTATTGGTGTGAGTGTTGTATTGGTTTCGGATCAAGATGGTAATGATGCGATCCGTCGCGCTGACCAAGCTTTATATACAGCGAAAAAACAGGGCCGTAATCGAGTTGTATCCGATGCATAGTTGGTGTAAATACAAGCCTGTTGTCTTAGGCTTAAAGGACATGTAGCTACTCGGATAGTCGTGCCATTTGTTTTATAATAGGCTTAAATTTATCTGTTCATTTCGCCTAAGTATGTCTTTCGATTTAAAAATCAGTTTGTTGCCTGAAACTGCAGCAACGCTTTCACCGCAGCATAAAAAGCTGAATAAACTGATTGAGCAAATTGAACAGCAAAAGCTGGATTTAGCGCTTTGGCAAAATGCCAAAAGTGAAATTCAGAGTTATATTCAGCTTAAACTTGTGCCGATCTATCGTGATTTGCATGCGGTGTATTATCGCCAGCTTAATCAGCTTTGGCAGCATCTACAGCAAGAAGACTTCGCTAAAGCAGATTTAGCACAGCTGGATGCCAAACTGACAAAACTGGCAAAGCAGCTGAAAAAATCTAATTACTTAAATACTGGCGAAATTGAAAAAGTCACGGAAGTGGATGCCTTTTATCAACAGCATCTTGTGCATAATCAAAAGCCAAATAAAAAGGCCAAGTCAGCACAAGCAGAACAGAGCAAAGTAGAAGGTCATGTTGATATAGAACAAGAAACTGCAGAAGAACACAAGTCTTATGAAGCGTGGGACAGCGAACAATATCAACGTGAGAAAGAAGAGCATCAGCGTAAACGCTTAGTGCAAAAGCGCGAGCAAGCTGAAAAGTTAGTGAACCAATCACTGAAAACCGTATATTTAAAAATCATCGCTATGATTCACCCTGACCGTGAACCTGATGAAACTAAAAAAGCGGAAAAAACTGAATTGCTGCAAGTGGTGAACCAAGCCCATGAAGCGCAGGATTTGTTTTATTTATTAAAGCTGCAATTACAGCTTGAAACCAATAAGGGCAAAAGTCCTAAAGCTTTAGGCGATGAGCATTTAAAGTTTTATAAAATGGCTTTAGAGGCTCAAAGCCAACGCTTAGCCAGTCAGATAGATGACATTACCGATAGTTTTCACTGGAGCGAACAACCAAAGCCGAAAAATATGCAGGTGAAAGATGTGTATAAGGTAATTGATGGCGATGTTTCAGTGCTAAAAGAACAAGTGAAGTGGGAAAAAGAACGGCTGAAATATATGGGAAAGGTGAAAGGGCTGGAAGTGTTGTTGGCACAGAGTGTACTTTGATGCTTTTCTCTCTCTCCTTTGGGATGAGAAGCACTGCTTCGCAAGGGGGTGAGGGCTGAAGTTATAATGAAAAATATTTAAAAAGCACCTCTCCCTAACCCTCTCCTAGGAGGAGAGGGGAAATCCATTACATATCAAATTTAAGTTATAAATTTCGATATATTGGTGGGGCTAAAATTTCATAATAAAAATTAGATTCACAATGAATGTTCCCTCTCCCTATGGGAGAGGGCTAGGGAGAGGGAAATAAAAATGAAAATTGACCCTGCATTATTAGAATTTGCCAAATCTATGCGCCACACCGCCACTGATGCAGAGAACCTGTTGTGGCAACTTCTACGTGCCAAGCGTTTTATGAGTCTTAAGTTTATTTTTGGGCATGATTTTGTTCGTTTTAATGAAATCAGTCATTAATCAAGGTACATACGATGAATTTTATCCTTGTCTAAATAAAATAATGACGTGCCACAAGATTCGGGGTAGCCAACGGTTATCCCGTCCGTTTTTAATATAAAGCGAGCTTTCTCTGGTGCATCCTCATAAGCAACGATCTCAGAATCATCAAGCTTCGACATATCTACAAATTTTTCACCATTTTCAGCTTTTTCAAATACTTCAAAACCATCTAAATCATATTCAGGGTTTTCATTTTCATACCAGTAAACATTTGCACTGTCTGCTATACGAAATTCAAAAAGATATTTCTTTCCAGATTTACTTGGGTTTTTTAGTACACGAAAGGCATCAAGTTTGCCATCACCATTAAAGTCGATCAGTTTTGCTTGTTTTAAATGTGTGGTATCAACTTCATAGCCTTGAGGTAAAGGTGTTGGATTATTCACTAACATAGTGGATTGTACGGTTGGTGGAATCACTACAGTATCTTGTATGATAGTTTCTGATGTTGCTTGTTTTTCAGCTTTCTGCGCTATTTCTTGTTGAGGTTGCTCTGTGCAGGCAATAAGTATCGATGTTGAAATGATGATGCATGTAAGCATTTTTTTATTTTGTTGTTTCATGTGGATTTTTTATAAGTTTTAGTTTGGATGTGATTATACTGGTTTAATAAAAATAAAGAATATAGAAAAATAAAATGTCTATAAATGTGCAATTACTAGAATTTTCTCGTCAATTAAGATCCGATTCCACCGATGCTGAAAACCTGATGTGGCAACTTCTACGCGCTAAGCGTTTTATGAACCTTAAATTCCGCCGTCAGCATGTGATCAAACTTTATATTGTGGATTTTTACTGTCATGAAATTGGTTTAGTGATTGAGTTGGATGGTAGTCAGCATGGAACGAATGATGCGATTGAATACGATGCTGAGCGAACTAAGTTTTTAGAGGCTTTGGGTTTAACTGTTGTACGATATTGGAATTATGATGTGTTGGGGAGGACGGATGTGGTGTTGGAGGATTTGTGGAATTTATGTCTTGAGCTGAAAGTAAATCAAGAATGAAAAATTCCCTCTCCCTCGGGGAGAGGGCTAGGGCTAGGGTGAGGGTGAGGGTGAGGGTGAGGGTAATTATTCAAGATTAAATGATGCATCTAAACCTATTAATGTATGGTCATTAATAAAAATTTGTAGCTCTCCAGATTGTTCACATTTGACAATGTTATATATATCTTCAACTGAGCTAATATAATCATCACATGGATTATAGTTTCGCCCAATATGAATTACTAATTGGTGCTCTGATAGATAAACATCTTCTTCAAGAAAGCAGTTATAAGCATCCTCAAAAATTCTATGAATTGCTAGTTTGATGCTTTCCTCATCCGATAAAGGAATCTGCGATGAAACTTGCATAATACCTTGTGTATAACTTTTACCTGAAATTTTACATAAAAAATTTTCTAGTTTTCTAAAAGCAAATGGTCTATTAAAATCTTCATTAATCATAATAGAAAAAATTAAATTTTTTATAAAAATTTTAAAAATGTTATCAAAAGGCTTTAGTAAAGAATGTCTTAAAAACTTATAATCCTCTAGCTTTTCTTGATCAATTAGATAGATATTCGCTTTATTTTTAAAATTTTTTAGCTCTTCATCAATGGATTGATCAATGATACCTTCATATTTACTCTTAAATAATGACAAACGGTTTTCAATATAACTATCAACTCTTTTCTTCTTGAATTTAGGTTCAAATTTCACTTCATTAAAGATCTTATATAAAAACAAAAAAATTATAATCCATAGTTCATTAGCAACGGTCTCTAAATCAGGGAAAAGTGGTGTTTTCGGTAAAATTAAATATTTATAAGCTAAATATGTGGCTAATATTGCGATGGTCGCATATCCAATTTGTGCATACCAATTTATTAACTTAGTACGGTTATGTACTAAATTCCAAACAGCTCGAAATGCAAAACTGTATACTACTAATAAGTAGATGTTAGTTACTAAACAGTCATATTTGAAGTAAAAAATTACTGAAGAAACAAGGATGGTAAAGACTACGGGGGTAAGTATCCTGAGAATAAAATTAAACCCTACGAGTTCATCACTATGAATATCAAATTTAATTTCTGCATACCCAAATCCTTTTGAATATTTACCTATAAAATTTACTGTAAAAAATAAGATTATTCCTAATGTAATTAAGAAAATATGATGCCCTATTATTGTTTGCATAAAAATCCCCTCAAAAATGAAGGGATTTTATCTTATTTGTTAAATATTTAAAAAGAAATCAAAGCGCCGCAATCTGCTCCATATTCGCTTTAATCTTCGCTAACTGATCAGCAAACTCAGCAAGTTTTACTTTCTCACCTTCAACCACAGCAGCGGGTGCTTTTGCCACAAAACCTTCATTACCAAGTTTAGTTGCAATTTGGTCATGCTGTTTTTGAACCTTGTCTAAGTCTTTTTGCAAACGACCCAATTCCGCTTTAGGGTCAATTAAGCCCTTCATCGGAACGAATACAGACACATGACCAACTACAGATGAAGAAGACAATGGCGGTTGTTCACCATCTGCAAGGAAAGTAATGCTTTCAACTTTAGCCAATGCTTTAAACAACGGTTCAATACGCGCGATTTGCGCTTTTTCAGCATCAGTCGTGTTTTGAAGTAGAACAGGCAACAAGCGAGCATTACCTAAGCCCATCTCACCACGGATGTTACGTACCGCACCAATCAAACCTTGCAGCCATTGCATATCTGCTTCAGCTTGGTCGTTAATGAGTGCTTGCTCAGCAACAGGGTACTGCGCAAGCATAATCGTTTCGCCAGAAATGTTCAGTTTCGGCGCAAGCGTTTGCCAAATTTCTTCTGTTAGGTAAGGCATCAACGGATGAGCCAAACGTAAAGACGCTTCCATCACAGCAAGTAGAACACGACGTACTTCAGCTTTACGCTCAACCGATACGTTTTCATCATTTAGAACAGGCTTAGTCAGCTCTACATACCAGTCACAGTATTCATTCCAAATGAACTCGTAAATCGCTTGCGCAGCCAAGTCTAAACGGTACGTTGCAAATGCAGTTTGCACCGCTTGTTCCGCTTTTTGTAAACGGCTCACGATCCACTGTTCAGGCAATTCCCAAAGGTCTTGACGTACTTCTTGACCGATCACTTGCTCTTCACAGTTCATCATCACGAAACGCGTAGCGTTCCAGATCTTGTTGGCAAAGTTACGGTAACCTTCAACACGTTTCATGTCGAACTTAATGTCACGGCCTGTGTTGGCAAGCGCACAGAATGTGAAACGAACAGCGTCTGTACCGTAAGATTGAATACCTTCAGGGAACTCTTTACGGGTTGATTTTTCAATCTTGGCTGCTTGTTTCGGGTTCATCAAACCAGTCGTACGTTTTTGTACTAAAGTTTCAAGATCAACACCGTCAATCAAGTCTAATGGGTCAAGCACGTTACCCTTAGATTTAGACATCTTCTGACCTTCGCCATCACGTACCAAACCGTGAACGTACACAGTTTTGAACGGAACTTGCGGTGTGCCATCTTCATTTTTCATGAAGTGCATGGTCATCATGATCATGCGGGCAACCCAGAAGAAGATGATGTCAAAACCAGTCACAAGCACATCAGTCGGGTGGAAAGTATTTAAGAAATAGTTTTCTTTATCTTTCGCCGCATCGCCAGTCCAACCTAAAGTTGAGAATGTCCAAAGACCAGAAGAGAACCATGTATCAAGCACGTCTTCGTCTTGTTTCAATTCAACTTCAGGTGCAATGCCGTTTTTCGCACGAACTTCAGCTTCATCACGACCTACAAATACGTTACCTTCAGCATCGTACCAAGCAGGGATACGGTGACCCCACCACAATTGACGCGAAATACACCAATCTTGGATGTTGTTCATCCACGCCATGTACATGTTGCTGTATTGCTCAGGAACGAATTTAATCTCGCCATCTTTCACTGCTTTAATTGCAGGCTCAGCAAGCGGCGCAATTTTTACGTACCATTGGTCAGTCAGTAGTGGTTCAACGATCACGCCTGAACGGTCACCGCGAGGTGGCTTCAATGTGTACGGTTGAATTTGGTCTAACCAGCCTTCAGCTTCTGCTTGAGCAACCAATTGTTTACGTGCAGCAAAACGTTCTAAACCAATGTAGTCCGCAGGTGCAGGAATGGTTTTAGAAATTTGCTCGCCCGCTTTCGCGATGTATTCAAACTCAGCAAGAACTTCCGCATTTTTGTTGAAGATGTTGATGATTGGAAGTTCACAGCGTTTGCCCACTTCATAGTCATTGAAGTCGTGCGCAGGGGTGATTTTCACACAGCCTGTACCAAATTCTTTGTCTACATATTCGTCTTTAACGATAGGAACAGCACGGCCTGTAATTGGCAAGATAATGTTTTTGCCAACAAGTGCTGCATAGCGTTCATCATCCAGTGCAACTGCAACGGCTGTATCGCCAAGCAATGTTTCAGGACGAGTCGTCGCAACAACGATGTGATCTTTACCGTCGTGGGTACGAAGTGACTTATCTTCAAAGAAATATTTGAAGTGCCATAATGAACCTGCTTCTTCTTTATCAGACTCTACTTCTAAGTCAGAAAGGGCAGTTTGTAGTTTAGGGTCCCAGTTTACAAGGCGTTTACCGCGGTAAATTAAGCCTTCTTCATGTAGCTTAACAAATACTTCTTTCACCGCATTTGATAAACCTTCGTCCATCGTGAAGCGTTCACGAGACCAGTCTACAGAAGAACCTAAGCGACGAATTTGACGGGTAATGTTACCGCCAGATTGTTCTTTCCATTCCCACACTTTTTCAATGAACTTTTCACGGCCAAGGTCATGACGGCTAATACCTTCAGCACCCAACTGACGTTCAACAA
Source organism: Acinetobacter sp. WCHAc060006 (assembly GCF_004209135.1). Classification (NCBI taxonomy): domain Bacteria; kingdom Pseudomonadati; phylum Pseudomonadota; class Gammaproteobacteria; order Moraxellales; family Moraxellaceae; genus Acinetobacter; species Acinetobacter sp. WCHAc060006. Next base: position 138,028 of record NZ_SGSS01000002.1, read on the forward strand.
CCATTTGCGTTGCAATACCCGCATGGTCCGTACCTGGTTGCCAAAGCGTATTTTTGCCAGACATACGGTTATAACGAGTCAGAGCATCCATGATGGCATTGTTAAAACCATGACCCATGTGCAAGCTACCAGTGACGTTTGGCGGTGGAATCATGATACAGAATGATTCACCTTTTTCAGACGGTTTGAAGTAACCGCGCTCTTCCCAAGTTTGGTACCATTTTTTTTCGATCTCGGTTGGATCGTAGGTCGTAGCAATATTTTGCGCTGAATCAGTCATAGTCTAAACAGATCAAAAGTGGATAAAAAATTAGACCTATTGTAGCAAAAAAAATGGAGATTTAGGGATGTTGCAAGAATGTAAACTTTCGCCAATTGGCAGTACCAATCCTTAGCATTATGATAGGCTTAAGAAAAGAACACGTAGACCGTTAAACACTATAACAAGGAGGCCTGCAATGAGTTATACAATTTTCCTTAAAATTCAGCCAGAAACACACCAACGTTTTATGGGCATACATCAAAAAATCAACGAAAATAATACCGATAGCATGGCAAAGCCCTTGGGGGATACTCTGGCGGATATAGCCTGCGATATTATCGATCAAGTCTTTGGAAGTATGGCAAAAATGTCCAGCTCAAGTGATCATGAGTCAGAAAAAATCATTAAGCAGGTGACTGAAATGACCCGCAAATATATGCCGTGGTCGGTGTCATTTTTTGGCAATGATCGTCTCAAACCCATGGTCAATTATCTGCATGAGCTGACTGTCGATCAAAATGGCAACACCTTTGTAACTTATCCAGTCGACAATGCCTTGATTACAGAATTACTGGGCTGTGTTGAACAGATTAAACTGGGTAATAACCAATATGTACCGACTGCACTGAAGGCATTTACCGAAGTGGTCGATCAAGGGGTTACACATTTGGTGCGTGAGCCTAAAAAAATGTTGAAATTCAATATAGTAGTGGATAAAACCTTAAATGGGGTGATTAATCTAACTACTCAGCTGGGCTATAAGCGCTTTGATAAATTGGGTTCAATTTATAATGCCCAAGCAATAAGCCCATATTTTGATCATTTTATTGGCTTTATTCAGCAAGAAGCAGTAAAAAGTTAAATATCGAGTTTGATTTGCAGTTCGCATAACAGGGGAAGAACATGGCGCAACTGAAAAGTTTGCAAGACAAAGTTGTTTGGATTACAGGTGCTTCATCTGGTTTAGGCAAGGCGCTGGCACAGGAATGTGCATTGCAAGGTGCACACGTTGTGCTAACTGCACGTCGTTTTGAGGAGTTGGAAAATGTACGTGTTGGCTTACTAAAACCTGAACAGCATTTATCTATAGCAGCGGATATTACTGATGAAAATCAAGTCCGCCATGCCTATGAACAGGTCTTACAGTGCAAAGGTCGTATCGATTGGCTGATTAATAATGCAGGCTTAAGCCAGCGCGCGCTCATTACAGAAACCACCATGCAGACTGAACGCGCCATTATGGAGCTGGATTACTTTTCACAAGTATTTTTGACCAAAACAGCATTACCATCTTTCTTGCAACAAAAATCAGGCCGCATTGTGTTTGTTTCTAGCGTGGCTGGTCTATTGGGTACGCAGTATCGCGCTTCATATTCGGCAGCTAAAGCAGCCATTCACTTATGGGCCAACAGTTTACGTGCAGAAGTTGCTGAGCAAGGGGTCGATGTATCTGTCATTTTCCCAGGCTTTGTCAAAACCAATGTCTCTATTAATGCTTTAAATGGAGAGGGCAAGGCGCAAGGCTATGATAATGAAGCCACGGCCAATGGTTTAGAAGCAGATGAGTTTGCAAAAATTACAGTAAATGCATTGCTCAAAGGGGAAGAATACATTGTGGTTGGTGGTCGTAAAGAAGTTTTGGGCACATGGGTATCACGCCTGTCGCCAAGTACGCTATATAAAATGATCCGTAAAATGAAAGTGAAGTGATTTTTTGATCTCACATTCATTAAATTAAATATAAAGTGAAATGACGCTTATTTAAATTTAAGCGTCATGAGATATGCCACTACATTGGGCATCAAATTCTGCACAACTTTTTATCAATTGGAATAGTTTGTAGAATTTGGTTGTTGGTATCCTTATAAATAAAATCGTAGTGAATGTTATGTTCAAATGTATGAGCAACTGATGCGCATAAATTTTCCTTGTGTCTTTGAGTTGAATAATTCATTAAAGGACTATTCTGAATCTGTGCAGCATTCAGTTCGTATGTGTAGGCAACACTTAATTCACGTCGATCAATAGCAATTAACGTACTATATTTATCTATTCTTAGTGGTAATTTACGACGTAAATGATTTAATTCTTCATCAAGTGCTATTGTGATCTGCTCTTGAACTTTATCTACATTGCTTCCAAAAAAATAAGGTGAAATCACATAGTGACTAAATATATACCCACCAATTCCACCTAAAATATAACCAATAACTTTTTTCTTATTCATGATTTAAGCCGAATATTTTTTCTAACGATTTATCATTTTTGAATGGCTGTTCCATAAGCAAATACTTCTACCATACCACCTTCCATGCCCATTTCAGTGGTGCTGAGGCGTAACCCTAATATTTCAGATGCGCCGATTTTTTCTGCTTCAAGCTTTAAGCGAACTACGGCTTCGCGGCGCGCACGTTCTACGACTGTTTCGTAGCTGCTCAGGTTGCCGCCAAAAAAATTCTGAATATTGGCAATCACATATTTAAAATAATCATGAGAAATGACCACATTGCTGCTGATCATTTGTCCCGGCTGTTCGCTGGTTTTAAAACGACTACTGTCTAAGCGGATATAGGCAAGACGTTTTTCCTGTACCTCAAGCTCAGCCAAGTGTTTACTTTCGGCACGACGGCCAAAACCCCAACCGATAGCAAATAAAATAACAAAAATGACAACTTTAAAAAGAAAAGCATCCATAGCCTTAGCCTTGTGTTGGGAATGGATCAGGCAGTTTTGGCTGATTGGCTTCTACGCGCACAGCAGTCCCATAAACAAACAATTCAGATGCACCTTGCGCAATATTTGAAGTCGAAAAGCGAATACCCACGATTGCATTGGCACCCAAAGCTTGCGCCTTTGCCACCATACGGTCCATGGCTTCTTGGCGTGATTCTTCTAATAGTTCGGTATAGGCTGTAAGTTCGCCACCAACAATATTTTTAAGTCCTGCTAATAGGTCACGTCCCACGTGTTTACTACGTACAGTGCTCCCATAAACCACATCAAGTTGTTGGGTAATGGTATGGCCAGGTACAGATTCAAGATTACTCAGTAGCATTTTTAGTGATCAATATCAAAAAAAGAATACAGTGAAGATAGAAAAGTTATAGCTAAAAAGCAATAAAAAAGCCCACCGAAGTGAGCTCTTTATTAAGTGTCGCGCAATTATTTGGTAGTTGCTGCTTTACGTTCTGCACTTGATGGCTGTTGTTGTACAGCATCGCTAGTGTTAGCCTTAATACCACCACCGAGTGTTTTGTATAACTCAACTTGGTTGTTTAAATTTGCTTGCTCAAGGAGCAACAAGCCTTGTTCAGAAGCATAAGACGTACGCTGTGCATCTAATACAGTTAAGTAGCTATCAATACCAGCACGGAAGCGGGCATTCGATAGTTTGTAAGTCGTATTGGTTGCATCAACTAAGCGTTTTTGTGCAGATAGACGGTCGCCAATGTTTTGACGTACAGCTAGTGCATCATTCACTTCACGGAATGCTGACTGTATTGATTTTTCATAATCAGACAAAGCAATTTGCTGGTCTGTTTCTGAAATTTTAATGTTGGCTTGACGTGTACCCCAATCGAAGATTGGTAAGTTTATGCTTGGACCTACACCCCAAACAAAGCTACCTGACTTAAATAAATCACCTAAGTCTGTAGACGCATAACCCGCAGAGCCTGTGAGGCTAATCGTTGGGAATAAACGTGCTTTGGCTGCGCCAATATTTGCACCTGCAGCTGATAATTTATATTCAGCAGCGCGAATGTCAGGACGGTTGTTCAGGAGTTCGCTTGGTAGACCAGAGCCAATAGTATTGTTTGACGTAATACGTGTTACACGTTGTTTCGCTAACAAACTCTCAGGCACTTGCTCACCCACCAAGAGGTTGAGTAAGTTTTGTGCTTGAGCAACTTGGGTCTTGTAGTTCGCAACATCATTACGTGCAGTTTCTACAGAAATTTGTGCCTGACGAACAGGAACTTCACTGTCAATACCTACATCAAAGCGTTTTTTGTTGAGGTTATAAGACTCAAGCTGTGCTTTTAAAGTTTGATCAGCAAGCTTTAGATTCGCATTGGCAAATGAGTAGTTTAACCATGCTTGTGCAACTTGGCCGATGAGTGCAATTTGAGTCGCATCACGTGCGCTGGCAGTGGCAAGATAACTGTCTAAAGCATTGTCTTTTAAGCTACGTACACGACCCCAAAAATCAAGCTCATAAGCAGTCACACCAAGGCCGACGTTATAACGTGTTTGGGCACCCGCACCTTGGTCTTGGCGTAGCACATCACCACTTGCACCAATGGTTGGAAGTTGGTTATTTGCCGTAATTTGATACTGTTGTTGTGCACGTTGAATGTTGAGTGCAGCAGTACGTAAATCACGGTTGTTTGCTAAAGCCAAATTAAGAACTTGAACCAAACGCTGGTCAGCGAAAAAGTCTTTGTAACCTTGCGCAGCCACAGACGTGCCAGAAGCACTTGCTGTATAGCTTTGTGGGATATTTGCCTGTGCGACCGGTTCTGGACCGCGCATGCTTTGGCAGGCAGCCAAAGCAAGCGCAAGTGAAGAAACCGCAATGCTACGACCTGTAATAGACCATATATTTTGCATCACGATGTGTGCTCCTGATTGTTTTGTTGTTTTGGTTTGTATTTAAAGATACTTCGAATCCATACGTAGAACACAGGAATGAAGAAGATACCTAACAGCGTCGAGCTGATTACACCACCCAAGACACCATAACCTACAGAATGCTGACTACCTGCACCCGCGCCAGAAGCTAAGGCAAGCGGTAATACACCAAAACCGAAAGCTAAAGTTGTCATAATGATTGGACGTAAACGCATTTTTGCTGCATGCATTGTTGCATCAAATAGCTCTTCGCCTTTTTCCTGAAGTTCTTTGGCAAATTCTACAATCAAAATCGCGTTTTTGGCAGCCAAACCAATGACTGCTACGATCGCGACTTGGAAGTAAATGTTATTTGACAGGTTCGGATCTTTAAACAACACCATACCTAAGAATGTTAATGCAACAGCACCCATTACACCCAAAGGTACGACCAATAATACAGAGAATGGAATAGACCAGCTTTCATACAACGCTGCTAAGCACAGGAATACGATAAGCAATGAAAGTGCGTATAAGAATGGAGCTTGTGCGCCAGACTCACGTTCTTCAAGAGATAACCCAGTCCATTCGTAATCGAAACCTTGTAAGCCCATAGAAGGCAATTTCGCAATGATTTCTTCCATAGCAGCCATCGCATCACCCGAGCTCACACCTGGTGCTGGCGTACCCTGAATGTTCATGGATGAAATACCATTATAACGCTCAAGACGTGGTGAACCATAAGTCCATTCGCCAGTAGCAAATGTTGAGAATGGAATCATTACACCTTGTTTATTACGTACATACCACTTATTCAAGTCTTCAGGCATCATGCGTGAGTCTGATTCACCTTGAACATATACCTTTTTCACACGGCCACGGTCAATGAAGTCATTGATATACGAACCGCCCCAAGCCATACCCATCGTGGTGTTGATTTCAGAAATACTGACACCCATTGCACCTGCTTGCGCTTGGTCAACAATGATTTTGTACTGAGGTGTATCTTCTTGGCCGTTTGGACGCACACCCATTAAGCGTTTGTCTTGAGCAGCCATGCCTAAGATTGCATTACGTGCATTTAGAAGCTGTTGATGACCAGCACCACCAGAATCTTTCAACTGTAAGTTAAAGCCTGCGCTCACACCCAATTCAGGCATTGCTGGTAGTTGTAATGGCATGATGTAAGACGCATCTTTAACAATCATGTTTAATGCCATACCACGGCCAATAATTGCACCTACTTGAGACTCAGGTGAAGTACGTTCAGACCAATCTTTTAACTTAATAAATGCCAAACCGGCATTTTGCCCCACACCTGTAAACGAGAAACCAGATACGCTGAATACAGATTCAACATAATCTTTTTCTTTATGCAGGAAGTAGTCTGTCATGGTGTTAATGGTTTTGTCAGTACGTTCTAAGGTTGCGTTAGGTGGTAACTGAACCAAAGTCATGACTACACCTTGGTCTTCATCTGGTAGGAATGAAGAAGGCAGTTTGGTAAACAAGAAGCCTAAAATAACGATTACAACACCGTATAACAAGCCAGAGAAGAGCTTGGCATGGGTCATGCGGTTAACGCCGTTTTGGTATTTACCTGCAACTTTATCGAAGCTTGTGTTAAACCAACGGAAGAATCGGGCAGGTAAGCTGTTACTCGGCGCTTTGTTTGGATCATGTTGTTTCAACAAGGTCGCACAAAGGGCCGGGGTAAAGGTAAGAGCCACAACTAATGACAAAATCATTGCCGTTACAAGCGTAATAGAGAATTGACGGTAAATAACACCTGTTGTACCACTCATAAATGCCATAGGTACGAATACCGCAGACAATACAGAGGTAATACCAATTAATGCACCCGAAATTTGCTTCATTGAAATTTCAGTCGCATGTACTGGGTCTAGGTGTTCTTCCACCATAATACGTTCAACGTTTTCGACCACAACAATCGCGTCATCCACTAAAAGACCAATGGCAAGTACCATCGCAAACATAGTGAGAGTGTTGATTGAGAAACCAAATACATTAATTACAGCAAAAGTACCAAGTACAACAACTGGTACAGCCATGGTTGGAATGATCGTTGCGCGCCAGTTCTGTAAGAACAAGAACATCACAAGGAATACCAAGATCACCGCTTCAATCAGTGTATGTACAACACTTTCAATTGAAAGTTGAATAAATGGTGTTGTATCAAAGGCCAATTGGTCTTTCATACCTGTTGGATAGTTCTTGCGCAGTTCAACCAAACGCGCTTCTACTGCTTTTGCAGTATCTAGGGCATTTGCGCCTGTAGCCAGTTTAATGGCTACACCACCAGCGGGCTTACCATTGAACTTAGAGTCGAATTGATAGCTATCGGCACCAAGTTCTACGCGCGCAACATCGCCTAAGCGAACTTGAGCACCATTAGATGTATTTTTTAAGAAGATATTTTTAAATTCATCAGCCGTTTGCAATAAGCTTTGTGCATTGACTGTCGCATTTAGCACTTGGCCTTGTACCGCAGGTGCACCACCTAACTGACCCACTGCAACTTGTGCGTTTTGGGTTTTGAGCGCACTTGCAATATCGCTAGGAGTGACTTGTAAGTTGGCCATTTTGGATGGATCCATCCAAATACGCATAGCGTATGACCCACCAAATACTTGTACTTCACCTACACCTGCCACACGGCTTAGAGGTTCAGAAATATTTGAGTTTACATAGTCTTTAATGTCATCTGCTGACAAGTTGCCATCTGGTGAGTAAAACGCTAAAACTTGTAAGAAGCTTGCGCCAGACTTGGTTACTTTTACACCTTGACGTTGTACGTCTTCAGGTAAAAGTGCAGTAGCAGATTGAAGTTTATTTTGTACTTGAACTTGGGCGATATCTGGATCAACGCCTTGTTCGAAGTTTAACGCAATCGATGCTTGACCATTACCTGCGCTGTTTGAAGAAATGTAGCGCAAGCCATCAAGGCCATTCATTTGCTGTTCGATAATCTGTGTAACTGTGTTTTCAACAGTGGCAGCAGATGCACCAGGATAAGTCGCAGAAATCGTGACCGTTGGTGGAGCAATGGTTGGGTACTGTGCAATCGGCATTTTTGTCAGCGTGATAATACCCGCCAACATAATGACTAATGCAATCACCCACGCAAAAATGGGGCGATGAATAAAGAATTGTGCCATTCAGTCTACCCCTTATGTATTTGAAGTAGCTTTTTGTTCAGGTTTAGCGGCAGCTTCAGAAGCTGGTTTGGCTTGACCTTGAGCACCTTGTGGAGCAGCAGCTTGAGGCTGGTAAGGTTTAGCAACCACTTGTTGCTCAGGTTTTACTTTTGCAATACCGTCTACAATCACTTTATCACCTGTGGTTAGACCTTCAGTGATAATCCAATCTTTGCCATGTACACCAGCTGTGGTTACAGGGCGAGACTCTACAGCACCTTTAGCATTCACAATCATGGCAATTGCTTGGCCAGTAGGTGTGCGTGTAATCGCAATTTGTGGTACCAAATATGCATTTGGAATTACGCCTTGAACGATTTTAGCATTGGCAAACATACCAGGAAGCAAGAGGTGATTTGGGTTAGGGAACACCGCGCGCAGTGTTACTGTACCAGTATCAGGATTCACGCTGGCATCAGAGAAAGCTAAACGACCTTCTTGTGAATACTCACTACCATCTTCTAGCGTTAACTTCACTTTAGTGTTGTTACTGCTGTCCAAAGAACCTTTGCTTAATTGCTGGCGTAGGCGAAGCAATTCTGCACTTGATTGGTTAATATCAACATAAATTGGATCTAAACGCTGAATTGTGACCAATGGGCTTTCTTGGTTCATTGTTACCAAAGCACCAGATGTCACTGTAGAGCGGTTAGTTTGACCAGAAATTGGCGCACGAACTGTAGAATAACCTAAATTGATTTCGGCATTTTTCAGTGTTGCACGGCTTGCATTTAATGTAGCTTCAGCAAGTTTAACCTGTGCAACGATATCGTCGTATTCTTGTTTTGAAATCGCATTGCTACCAACTAATTGGCGGTAACGACCTTCTTTAACACGTAATACGCCTAAATTCGCTTCTGCACTTGCAATCGAGGCACGTGCATTGTCTACATTAGCGCGATTGGTACTTGAGTCGATTTCATATAATGCTTGACCTTCGCGTACATAACTTCCTTCAGCAAAAAGACGTTTCAGAACGACACCGCTGGTTTGCGGACGCACTTCAGAAATTTCAAATGCTGTCGTACGGCCTGAAAGTTCAACAGACTGTTCAACGCTTTGCGGTTGCGCAACGATAATTCCAACTTCAGTTGGTGGCATTTGCTGAGCAGCGCCTGCTTGCTGTGCCTCCTTTGGATCTTTACTGCAACCAACAAGTGCAATACTTGTTGCTAATGCGCAAGCGGTTAGGGCAGGGGCCCAAAGCTTTGCAGACATCATTCTTTCACCTCAATTAGATTTATATCTAAAGTTTATTTTTTATTTGCGCTTTGGTATTTGCTTATCGCGAGATATAAAAGCGTGATCCAAATAAAACTTATGCTCCAGCCAGAAAGGACATCGGAAGGATAATGCGCACCTGCGTACACTCTGGATATACCCATAACAATCATCCATAAACTCATCGCTAAACAAATGAGTTTATGGTGTGTATGCTGCAGATATACGTACATTGCAAGACACCCCAGCGTTGCCGCATAGAGGCTATGTCCACTTGGAAATGAATCTCCATAGGTTTGCACTAAGAAATACATTTCAGGTGGACGTGGTCGAGAAATGAAGTATTTGAGTGCCCAAGTGAGAACAATACTTCCAATAATTCCTATACTGATAAAAACAATATTTATATATTTTTTATACCATGCCAAAGTTAAACACCATAGCGTGGTCATAAATAATACAAATGGCATGCCACCAATAATTGATAATCCAATAGCGATTGTGTTGAGACTGTGGCTACGATGAGCAAACATCCATTGCACTGCACCTAAATCAGAAGCTTTAAATGCAGGAATTTTCAGTAAAATTATACTGATTAACAACAACAAACCGCCGAGGAACAGCAATTGCTTTGGCATGCATGTATCCTTGTCATGTTAACCGAGTGAAACTGGGTTAAATAATGGGTTAAAGTGTACTCATCAGTACACTTTATTTCAAGTGTGTGTAAATTATGCTAATTTCTTTTTCGTACTTTTTTAACACTGTGTAAAATAAAATAACAAATCCTTTTAGTGGGAACTCTTTTGAGGGGCGTTATTTTCACGAATTTCTAAAGCTTGCTTAGGTGGCCAGAAAAAATCACTTGGACGTGTGAGGAAATGTGTTAGCACTAGTTTTGCGAGCGGTTTCCATTGCTCAAATCGTACCCGACGTGCACGAAGTGCCACAATAATGGTTAAAGTAAAACTCACAAATAAGTTGGTTAAACCAATCATGAGTACGCCCATAAAGGACACAATAATGAGTCCGATATCTGGGCTACCATTAATTTGCATTAAGCCTTGAATAAAATTGGCAGACGCAAAAGCAATGTGTCGAATATCTAAAGGTAGACCTAAAATATAGCCAATAGTGCCCATGCTGCCGAGCATAATCCCGAATAAGAAGTTACCTGCTAAAGCACCTAAATTCCGTTCAATATAGGCTGCAAAGGCGTTTAAGCGCTCTTGGCTCATTATTTTTTTCAGCTTAGGATGAGCTTTAATTCGAGGCCCAACCTTACGATAAATGGCCATATTGTCAAAATACCCTGCCAACAGGCCTGACAAAAACAAGCAAATACCCGCAATGGCTGCATGGGGAACGGCCAAAGAGGTAAAGGGGTTGAGGTCATGCAAAGTTTTGGTTGCTTTGGCATGTGTCATGAGGTGTTCATGTAACACCACATCCCAAAACATCACAATGAGCGCGGCCACGGGAATCGCAATTGAAATATTACCTAGAATTGCAATAAATTGAGTGCGGATAATATTAATAATCAGGGCGGCCAATTCTGCAATTTGCGTGGTCTTTGAGCCTTTACGATGTTGTACTGTGGCTGCAAGTGCTGCCGCTGTCATAGCTGGCTGTTTGGTAGCTACGGTAAAGTGCATCACATGTATGAGCATAAAGCCTAAAGAATAATTCATGCTATAGCTAAAGGCCTGCATTAACGGGGCCATCGATACGCGTGCCATCAGGGTTTTAAGTGTTGCCATAATGGCAATAATCACACCGGCACCTGCTGCCGATTTGTACATCGAAAAAAAGCCTTTTTTGTCTGTACTTACATAATGTTCACCAGTTTTACTGGCATTTTCTGTGACCTGTAAGGCCATCAATTCACTGTTGGTTGCCAGTAAAGAGCGTACGCTTTGCTCACTGTAGATTGCATCAGTGATATCTGCAAGGAGTGTGCCTAAGGCAAAGTAACGCTCGTTGTCTTCTTCAACAATGAGTTTTAAGAGAAGTTCTACGCGGTCGAGGCACTGTTCTAATAAAGACAACAAATAGGTGAGGCTGACGCTCACGCCAATTCGTTTAGTGGCACGGCGAATTTTAAGGACGACTTCACGACATTGATCCAACATGACGAGCGCTTGTGATGCGTCGGGTGGGACAACTGCATGCATGAGTTCTGTCGATTGGTGAAGTTGTTTATATTGATGAATAAATTCGTTTATTTCTCGGTTTTGAACCAAAAAAGGGGATTCGTATTCTGTTAAATCTGGCTGTGCATTAATAAACTCGGGGTATAGACCAATTCCACTCACACGATAGGACAGTACCGTTATAGCTTTAATTAATTCACGGCGAATTTGTTTTTTTTCGTCTTGGTTACTGTGGCCTTGATTGAGAAGCTTAAACAGCTTTTGCCATTCATGCGCATCAATTTGATCAAGCCAATATTTATCACTACGTTCGTGAAATACACGGCGGACTAAGTCTTGTAACTGGCTTTGATCATTAATCAGCGGTAAAAAATGTGCACCTAGACGTTGTGAGAGCTGATTCCAAAAGCCATCGAGCGATAAAATACCTGTATCAGCATACAGACCTGTTTGCTTATATTGGCTAATGAGCTTTAAAACAAAGCTTTGCAGTGTAGATGCTGCATCTGGTGTTAGTAGGAGTGCTTGTAAAAAAGCATTAAACTTCGTATGTATTTCTTCGTTATTTTTACTGTTTTCTGGACGGATACGATCAACTAGATCAATCAGTAATTGGTCATCTAACACAGCCCGAGGTTGCTCGAGCTGATGTTGCATAGATAAAAATAAATCGTTGAAATTTATATGCATAGGCAAAGTAAAAATGATAAAAGATTACTGAATTCGATGAAGTGCCAACTGTGCCAAATTCATCAGCGCTTGGCGGTAAATTGTATCGGGTAGAGCTTGCAGTGCATTTAATGCTGCTTGTGTTTCTTCCTCAGCACGTTTGCTGCAGTAATCGAGTGCGCCTGAGCTTTGTACGATAGCAATCACGCGCTCTAAATCTGCTGTTCCACCAGTGGCAATACTACGACGAATAATGTCGTGTTCTTCACCTTGTGTATTTTTCAATGCTGAGATTAAAGGTAAAGTTGGTTTACCTTCCATTAAATCATCACCAATATTTTTACCTAATGTTTCAGCATCTGAGGTGTAATCTAAAATATCATCAATAATTTGGAAGGCATTACCAAAGTGACCCGCAAATTTGCGTAGCGGTTCACGGTAGTCCTGTGTGCCTGTCAAAATAGCAGCACCTTCAGTTGCTAATTCAAACAAACGTGAAGTTTTGCCGTGAATAATATCTAAATAGGTCTGTTCATTTGTATCTGGTTGATGCTGTGCTTGTAATTGTAGGACTTCGCCTTCAGCAATTTCGCAAGTTCCAGTCGAAAAGTCTTTGAGCAAGACCATATTGTCCAAATCAACCAATAAGTCAAAAGCACGAGAAATAAGAAAATCGCCCACTAATACCGCAGTTTGATTGTTCCATGTTGCATTTGCTGTCGGACGACCACGTCTTAAACCAGATTCATCAACCACGTCATCATGAACAAGCGTTGCTGTGTGCAACATTTCAATAATTGCGGCTAATTTACGGTGTTTTTCTAAATCTTCTGCACCACACGCTTTGGCTGCCAGTAAACACATAATTGGACGCATGCGTTTACCGCCTGCTTCTACAACATGCTTACTTACGGCCATGACTAAAGCCACTTTTGAGGTAATTCCTTCATTAATAAATGTGTCCATCGCGGCAAAATCAGTTGCAACAGGAGCGAGTATATCTTGCTTAAAGTCGATGGTCATGTGAAGAAAAACCTCATTTGGTTTGAAACTACTCTAAATTTTAAAAGAGCAATTGTGGTGGTATTTACAGATAGAAGCGACCAGTTTTGTCGCAAGCATAAGGCTTTCATGCGACAAAAATCATCCTTCTAATCTCCCTATGCGAATGCACATGGCTGATTTCTGGCAATAATAGCGCATGTGCTTATGTTTATAAGGACTATAGTAACGAATAGTTTTTAAAAATCTATGTCATTTTTCAAAGAAGTATAAGCCTTAAGCAATATTTAATCATGTTCTAAGATATTGTTTATTAAATAATCGTTAATTCTAGATAATTTTTTGTGCAAATGACTTGTTGTTTGTTCTATTATCACTTAAAATCCTTGCCCTTGTATAACCCCAGTGGCGATCGTATTAAGATCGGTATATTCCTTTATCGGCACGACGACACGGGCATGTTTGGAGTACGTTATGTACGCAGTTATCCAAAGCGGTGGTAAACAACACCGTGTAGTTGAGGGTGAAACCCTTAAAGTAGAATTATTGAAAGCTGAAACTGGCTCAACAATTACGTTTGATGACGTATTGATGCTTGTAAACGGCGACAGCATTCAAATCGGTGCTCCAGTTGTTGCTGGCGCTACTGTTACTGCTGAAGTAGTAAGCCATGGTCGCCACGACAAAATCCGCATCATCAAAATGCGTCGTCGTAAACACTATCGTAAACAACAAGGTCACCGTCAATGGTTCACTGAGTTGAAAATTACAGCTATTTCAGGCTAATTACGAGGAGTAAAGAGACATGGCATCTAAAAAAGCCGGTGGTTCGACTAAAAACGGTCGTGACTCGAACCCAAAAATGTTGGGTGTTAAAATCTACGGTGGTCAATCTGTGACTGCTGGTAACATCATCGTTCGTCAACGTGGTACTGAATTCCACGCTGGTCAAAACGTAGGTATGGGTCGTGACCATACACTTTTTGCTACTGCTGATGGCGTAGTAAAATTTGAAGTGAAAGGTCAATTTGGCCGTCGCTACGTATCTGTTGACGCGTAATCGCTGAAATAGAAAAAAGCCCGCCGTAAGGTGGGTTTTTTTATGCTTAAAATTTGACAAACGTCTTCATCATGATGAATAAAACTATGCATTTTGCATTAATAACAATACAAAACTTCTTATTTTCTCTCATTTTAGTGATTCAAATTGGTTTAAGATGTGTGCATAGTTTGAAATTGCGATCACGCAAATATTAGAAAAGGTGAATTATGAAAATGCTTCGTAAAACCGTATGTGCAATGACATTGGGTGCAGTAATGTTAGCACCAGCCATGAGTACGACTGTGTTTGCTGCTACAGCAGCATCGGAGCAGCAAGCGACAGCAAGCTTAGTTAAACAGTTAAATGGCATTCGTAGTCTAAGTGCAACATTTGAGCAAACCTCTAAAGCAACTGCAGGTGCAAAGCCTGTGCAGAAAAAAGGTTTATCTGCACAGCACATGAATCAAACTTTTAAAGGGGTGATGAAAGTAGAACGCCCAGGTAAATTCTACTGGGAAACCACCAGCCCATCTAAGCAGACTATTGTGACTTCGGGTAAGACGGTATGGATTTATGATCCAGACTTACAGCAAGCAGTAAGACAAGGTTTGGATGATCAAGTTGCAAATACACCTGCATTGTTACTTTCGGGTAATACCAATCAAATTATGAAGTCATATCGTGTAACACAGCCAAACAAAGCTAAAACTTACTACACGCTATATCCAAAACAAAAAGATGGTGTTTTTCAAAGTTTAACCATCAGCTTTGGTGTCAATAAAGCACCAAACTTAATGATTTTAGCGGATTCTTTAGGTCAAACCACTTATGTGCGCTTTAATAATGTAAAAGTGAATGCGTCTATTCCAGCATCGACCTTTAATTTTACCCCGCCAAAAGGCACAGATATTATTGATCAGTAAGATGATGATCTTGAATAAATCTGAGATACAAAAAGCAAGCTGAGGCTTGCTTTTTTTATGTCTATGCTGAGTGAGTTAAGTATATAACGCTGATGCATCAATGAATTATTTTTAGGAGCTTTGGTGTTTTGGCTATACTTTTGACTTTGAATAATGTGAAAATTCAACTTTACTTCGGCTAGAAATAACCATAGGGATTTCGGATGAACTCAGTACAACTTAAACCAGTGTTGTTAATGACCTTGCTGGCGACAATGTTTGTAGGTTGTCAGCGCCATGACTTACCTAAAAAAGATCAAGAGGCTGCAGCATCTGCGCCTGTGGTCGCTGAGACACCATCTGTTCCGTTGTTACAAGTTAAAGCGGTGAATGTAGCGAATTACCAGAAGAATGTTTGTGAAAAAGAAGGTTGTACTCAGTTTGTGTTGCAAACCGTTGAGTCGGGTGTGCCTTGGATCGATGATTATTTTAATGATCGTATTCGTAAGGCTGAACCGATTGCATTTGCAGAACATGCGCCACAAAAGGTGGATGTTTCTGAAGGGAGTCAAGCGGGTTTAAATCAGCAAAATATGTCTGTTCGTTATATTGGTCAGCAGTATAATCTTGCGACGTTTGCAATTTATAGCTATAGCTACAGTGCAGGGGCTGCACATGGTATGTATCATATTGAATATGTAAATTTTGATTTAAAAACGCATAAACGATTGTCTTTACAAGATATATTGAAAAAAGGTGCGGAGCAAAAAGTACTAGATTCACTCTATGATGCCAATATCAACTGGTTATATAACCATAAAATTGAAAAGGCGCAGTTAAAACTCAGCGATAATTTTTATTATGGCCCGAATGGTCTGATGTTTGTTTATCCATTGTATGAATTGGCCAGCTATGCTGAGGGAATGTCTGAGCTTAAATTGCCCTATGAATCTGCGGGTGAAGTGATTCAGGCGCAATATTTGCCAAGTTTGCCAAAATATAACAATCAATAATCGCGATGAGGATTTGTACAAAATCCTCGCAATATTGTTCTAATAAGGCACAGCTGTATGCCCAGTCACTGTATTTTTTAGCATGAAGAGCTTACACTATAGCCAGTTTTTTTCTTATTCCAAGACTGGCTATGATCGACCCGAAATTACTCAGAAATAATATTGAGGCTGTAAATTTAGCCTTAGCTAAACGTGGTGTGCAATTAAATGTAGAAGAGTGGGCATCACTTGAAGCACGTCGTAAAGAAATTCAATCAAAAACTGAATCTTTGCAAGCAGAGCGTAATGCGGGTGCGAAGCAAGTGGGTCAGCTTAAAAAAGCAGGCGAAGATGCTTCTGAAATTATGGCGCGTATGTCGGCTATTGGTGATGAAATTAAAGCCGCTGAAGTTGCTTTAGCAGAATTACAAGCAGAGTTAGAGGAAAAATCATTATCGATTCCAAACTTGCCAGATGAGTCTGTACCAGAAGGTAAAGACGAAGCGGATAACGTTGAGATTCTAAAGTGGGGTACACCACGTACATTTGATTTTGAAATCAAAGACCATACTGACCTTGGCGAAATGATGGGCGGTTTGGAATTTGAAACTGCAACAAAATTAACAGGTTCGCGTTTTAGTGTATTAAAAGGGCCTTTAGCGCGTTTACAACGTGCGATTACTCAGTTCATGTTAAATACGCATACTGAGCAAAATGGCTATACAGAGGCGTACGTACCTTATCTTGTTAATGCGGATTCTTTACGTGGTACAGGCCAGTTGCCTAAATTTGAAGAAGATTTATTCAAGCTTCAAGGCGAAAAAGAATTTTATTTAATTCCTACAGCTGAAGTGCCAGTAACGAACTTTGTTCGTGACGAAATCATTGATGCAGATCGTTTACCACTTCGCTATGCGGCGCATACACCGTGTTTCCGTAGTGAAGCAGGCTCATACGGTCGTGATACACGTGGTCTGATCCGTCAGCACCAATTTGACAAAGTAGAAATGGTTCAGATTGTAAAACCTGAAACTTCTATGCAAGCGCTAGAAGATCTTACAGGCCATGCAGAAGGTATTTTGCAAGCTTTAGGTTTGCCATACCGTAAAATCATTCTTTGTGGTGGTGATATGGGCTTTGGTGCAACCAAGACTTACGATTTAGAAGTTTGGGTGCCGAGCCAAAATACCTATCGTGAAATTTCTTCATGTTCAAACATGGGTGATTTCCAAGCACGTCGTATGAAAGCGCGTTACCGTGCAGACCAAAAGAAAACTGAATTTGTGCATACACTTAATGGTTCAGGTTTGGCTGTCGGTCGTACTTTGCTTGCAGTGATGGAAAACTACCAACGTGCAGACGGTTCGATTGAAATTCCAGAAGTATTACGTCCATACATGGGTGGTAAAACTTACATCGACTAAGTTCGAGTTGAATCAAGTGCACACAAAAGTGTGCACTTTTTTTTAAGCAGTCAGATATAGTTTTTTTGAGGTCTCTTGTGGATATTTTTCCAATCTCGTTAAAGTTGCAACAGCAACCTTGTCTGATTGTTGGCGGTGGTCATATTGCCTATCGTAAAGCAGTCTTATTGGCCAAAGCAGGCGCGGTAGTCAATGTTGTTGCACCAGCAATTGAAGCTAACTTATTAGAGATCGTTGAGCAATCGCAGGGGCAATATGTACAAGCACCATTCAGTGCTGACATACGACTGCGTCAATATCGCTTGGTGATTGCGGCTACAGATCATGCTGAAGTCAATCGTCATGTATTTGAAGCCTGTGAAGCTGAGAATGTGTTGGTAAATAGTGTTGATGATCCGCCACATTGTCGTTTTATGGTCCCAGCCATTATAGATCGTTCACCCTTGGTCGTGTCTATTGCCAGTAATGGCACATCACCTGTGTTGTCTCGTCAAATTCGTACCCAGCTTGAAGCCAGTATTCCGCATGGAATGGGAGCTTTGGCCGAGTTTTCGGGAAAATGGCGCAGTGTCGTAAAAGCCAAAATTATCAATCCAGATGAACGCCGTATTTTTTGGGAAGACTTATATGCTAGTCCACTCAAAGAGCAGGTATTTAATGGCAATCTTGCTGAGGCAGATCGTTTAATTGAACAAGCTTTAATTGAATGGACCAAGCCGAAAGGTGAGGTGTATTTGGTTGGTGCAGGGCCGGGCGATCCAGAGCTTTTGACGTTGAAAGCCTTACGTCTGATGCAACAAGCTGATGTGGTGATTTACGACCGTTTGGTCTCTGCCCCAATCATGGATTTGTGTCGTCGTGATGCAGAAAAAATCTATGTGGGTAAGGCGCGTTCAAACCATGCTGTGCCCCAAGAAGGTATAAATGCCTTATTGGTTCAATATGCACAGCAAGGTAAGCGTGTTTGTCGCCTAAAAGGTGGCGATCCGTTTATATTTGGACGTGGCGGTGAAGAAATTGAAGAGCTGTTTGCAGCAGGTATTGCTTTTCAAATTGTACCTGGGATTACCGCAGCCTCTGGCTGTTCTGCTTATGCGGGTATTCCTTTAACGCACCGTGATTATGCGCAAAGTGTACGTTTCTTAACGGGCCATTTAAAGGAAGGTTCACCTGAACTCCCTTGGCAAGAATTGGTTTATGAAAACCAAACACTTGTGCTGTATATGGGCTTGGTTGGATTGGAAAAAATCTGCCAACGCTTGATTGAACATGGTCAACGTGCAGATATGCCAGTGGCTTTGGTGTCTAAAGGCACTACACCTGATCAAAAAGTTGTGGTCGGGACATTGGCAGATATTGCCTCCAAAGTGAGTGATCATCAAATACAAGCGCCAACGCTAACCATTATTGGTGAAGTAGTACGCTTGCGTGAACAATTACAGTGGCAAGGCTAAGCGCCTTGCGACATTGAAAAGAGTAGAGTAAATCCTGTGATTCATGTTGTTTTATACGAGCCAGAAATTCCAGCAAATACAGGGAATATCATTCGTTTATGTGCCAATACAGGAGCGCAATTACATCTGGTCAAGCCATTAGGTTTTGAGTTAGATGATAAAAAATTGCGTCGTGCTGGATTGGATTATCATGAATGGGCACACATGAAAGTATGGGAAAATTTTGCTGAGTGTCTAGCACATTTAGATAGCGTAGGCATTGCAGCAGATGCGATTTATCCTTTGACGACCAAAGGGACAGAAACGCCACATACTTCTAATTTAAACCGTCCTGTTGCCTTGCTGATGGGGCCAGAAACACGTGGTTTACCTGAAGATGTACGTTTAATGTTCCCACAGTCTCATTGGATTCGCTTACCAATGGCTGCGAATTCGCGCAGTCTAAATTTATCTAATGCGACGGCTGTGATTTTATACGAAGCATGGCGTCAGCAAGATTTTAAAGAACTGGTTTAAAACTCCATAAAAAAACCACTCGAAAGAGTGGTTTTTTTATGCCATTTCATAAGCAAAAGGCGGGACTAAAGTTTGTGTTTTATGTAAGTAAAATGTGTTGAATATTTTGCTTGATGTTGAAACTGTGTATAACTAAAAACAATAAAAACTGAGCTGATGAGGGATGATTTTGAAATATCGCCAATGGATCAATGTAAGTAGTATGTTGTTCGTTAGTTTTTTGTTCTCTCAGTATGCATCTAGTGCTACAGATAGCGAGCCGAGTGCGAGTGCTACACAAGCAACAACAACTGTCTCTCCAATCACTTCTGCCGAAATGGAGCAAGGTTTAGCACAAATGATGCAACGTCAGAACCAGCGTATTGAAGATTGGGGGAAGACTTTGACAGATAAGGACTTTGAACGTAGCTTTTTGTTGGGGCGTCAATTGAATAAAACCAAGCGACAAGAAGTCTGCGGTATTTTTCAACGTACAGTCGATGAAATGTTTAATAGTGCTGTTACTAATCGTGAACGTTTGAGTGAGCAAGATCAGAAGCTTTTGACCGATCGAAATTTATTTATTCAAAGCTTGGGCTATAAAGATAATATTGTAGATACGCGCATGGGCTTTAATTGTCGCTTACGTTAAGAAAATATAGTACGTAAAGGTTTGAGTGGATATTTTAAAGCAATATTTTTAGATCATTTATAAGTTAGTTATTTTGAAGTGTTCTTTTTCCGTCCCGTTGAACGGAAAAAGAATTTATTTGATTAATTAAGCATGAATCATCTTAAAATTATTCAAATTCATTATGCTGTGGTGCAGGGTGTTTAAAGCCCTTGGTTTTGTAGCCTAAGTACAAGATACCAAACATCGCCCACCATAAACCATATTTCAATGCTGTTTCTTCAATCTCTAACCACATGGCAAAGATACTGAGGAAACCACACATTGGGATGACGACAAAACTGAAGATATCCTTGAAGTTTTTAGTACGACCATCACGTAGTGCATAGCGTGAAATGACAGAAAGGTTCACAAACGTAAAGGCAGTTAAGGCACCGAAGCTGATCATAGAAATCACAATATCAAGATCCATGAAACCAGCAGTTAAAGCAACAACGCCTACAATGATAATGTTATAAGACGGTGTGAAGCTTTTTGGACTGATATGACCAAAGATCTTCTTGTTAATTACGCCATCACGACCCATAACATACATTAAACGTGATACACCTGCATGCGCAGAGATCCCTGATGCCATAACGGTAACGATTGCAAATGCAAGTACATACGATTGGAATAAAGAGCCACCGACAAGCAGTAAAATTTCTGGTTGTGTTTCGGCAATATTCTTAAAGTACGTTCCTGGTGCAGAAGGGAAGTACAATTGCATGAAATAAGTACTGATAATGAAAATTACACCTGCAATCAACGCTGTTAAGAAAATCGCTTTAGGTAGGGTTTTTTCAGTATCTTTGGTTTCTTCAGCCAGTGAACTTAATGAGTCAAAACCGGTAAATGAGAAACACAGTAAAGTTGCACCAGTAATGAGGGCACCAACGCTAGTGAGTTCATTCCAAAATGGTTCGAGACTCCACAATTGCGCACGTGTTTCTGCTGTAATTGGGCCATCTGCATTGAATCCAGCTTGAAGCTTGCTGTATACCAACCACGTAAATGCGCCAATCACGATCAGCTGAATCAATACAATTAAGCTGTTAAAGTTGGCAACAAAGCGTGCACCACGAAGGTTAACACCCGTCATAAATGCTGTAAGCACAATGACCCAAACCCAGTGGTTTACAGAAGGGAATAATGCTTCAAGATAAATAACGGCCAAAATAATGTTGACCATTGGCGACAATAAATAGTCAAGCCAAGACGACCAACCCACCATAAAACCGACGTTTGGGTGAATTGACTTTTGTGCGTAGGTATATGCCGAACCCGAAGAAGGGTAGCGACGGATCATATGACCATAGCTAATAGACGTAAATAAAATTGCAATTAAAGCAATAATATAAGAGGTAGGCACATGAAAATGACTTTCTTCAGATACTAATCCGAACGTGTCAAATAAGGTCATCGGTTGGATATAGGCCAAACCAATGATAATGATGTGCCAAAGCCCGAGTGTTTTTTGCAGTTTAGCTGCCGATTGAGTCCCAGATAAATTTGTCAACGGCGTTATCCTCTTAATCGTTGATCAAGGATCAGTCTTATTGTGTCAGGATCGTTTGAGACGAACGATCCCCCCTACATTTTGAAACAAAAGCGCGCCAATTTACTCCAAGATGTAAATTTTTGCCAGTGATTTTATTTCTTTTCTGAGCAGAAAACATGCCAACTTACATGAAGATAAAGTGAAAGTCGCTGTTTTTAAGGCTTACAGATAAAAGCCTGATGCTTAAAAAAACATCAGGCTGGAATTTTCGCTATATTGGCTTATTTTTCAGTAATTACCAAGCTTTTTCTAAGATAGTTTTTAAATCTTTGAGTGTTGCTTCTTTCGGATTGTAAATGATCGAACCATCATTTAAAGCCTTTTCTGCAACATCGTCGAGCTGAGCTTGAGTTACTTTGCCAGTCTCACTCAGTGTACGTGGTAATTTTGTTAGGCTATAGATACGATCACGCATGGCTAAAATAGTTGAAATCGCCTTATCTGCACGTAAGTGAGCAGGGGTTTGCGAGTAAATATCTGGGCCAGCAAGTGGAAGTAAAAGATCTGCGATTTTATCGGCATTCACTTCTTTGTTGTATTCCAGTACATAAGGCAAAAATAGATTCATACATAAGCCGTGGGGCAGATGTGCAACTGCACCTAAAGCGTGACCAAGAGAATGTACTAAGCCAACCATCGAGTTTGAAAATGCAATGCCTGCCATTGTAGATGCTTGAGCTAATTCTAAGCGGCCTTGTGCATCAGTTGGGTTATCCAGTACGTTAAATAAATGATTACTTACCTTTTTAACGGCTGCTGTTGCATAAGCATCAGAAATTGGATTGGCTGCAAGGCAGGTATAGGCTTCTACTGCATGTGTCATGGCATCCATTGCCGTCATCGCAGTGAGGTGCGGTGGCAAAGTTTGCGTCATACGCGGATCTAAAATAGCTGCATGTGGCATCAAGTAATAAGATGCAAACGGCATTTTGACATTTTTTTGGTTATCGGAAACCACGGCAACCATGGTCACTTCTGAGCCTGTGCCTGATGTGGTTGGAATCACAAAAAAAGGTTTTAAAGGTTTTGGCAGATTATGTGCACCCGAATATTTCAGCAGGTCATCACCACCTTCAGACACTAAAATATTAGTGGCCTTAGAAGTATCAATGACTGAACCACCACCGACAGCAATAATCGCGTCGCAATTGTTATCGCGATAAAGCTGAGCGGCTTTACGTACAGTTTCAAGGCTTGAATCGGGTGGTACATCGTCAAAAATATGCCCAATAACGGCATCTGTAGATTCAAAAGCCGCTTCAATCGGTGCCAATAGGTTGTTACTGCGTACGCCTTTGTCTGTAATAATTAAGGGACGAGTAGCACCTAAAGTTGCAAGTTCAAAAGGGATATGCTCTAGCGCAGCATGCCCAGCAATGACTTTAACTGGACAAAAAAATTCGTAATATGGTTTAGCCATGTGTTATGCGCTCCGCTTGAAATAGGATTGAGCTACCTTAAGATAGATATTTGCAGCTCCAGTTAATTTTTCTTTTAGGCTTAAATCGCTTGGATATTCTTTGACTGCCAGCTCTGCAACCAGTTTTGGCAAAATCAGCGCTTCCATTTTATTTAGGCAACGAACCAGTCGAATCGCATAAGAAATATCACCATTAGCAATCATGCGGTCATTGGCAAATGCTTGCGCAGTACTTTCTTGGAAAGAAAATACTAAAAATGCATGATTAAGATGCTTAAAGGTAATCGTTAAATCTGGCTTTGTTGCTAAATCAGGAACCAATTCTAATTGCTTATTTGCCGTCACACGTGCAATGAATGCTGGCCCATTGGGGAATACATTCATTGAGAGTGTGAAATGATCTGGAAACTGAGCGACTTCCTGTTTAACTTCTGCATCGACTTGACTCGCCATCACTAAGCCTCTGCCAATCACATCCATCATGAGTTTGACATAGGCTAGCTGCAAAGCGGGCTTGACGGATTTAGTTGCAATCACGTATTCATCCCTTTTCAAAATATTATTTATTTAGAGTAAATACTCTAATTTATTTTATGTATGAAAGCAAAGGTTTTATTTTTGTTCGACGTGAACGTCTTTAAAGTAACCGCTGTTCTGCAATGTTTCAATCATATCGACGCATAAGTTTTCAAATTTAGGGTAGTCTGCTACCAGATCTTGTATGCGGACCATTTCTAAACCTGCATAACCGCATGGATTGATGGTATGGAAGCCAAATAAATCACAGTCAATATTCAATGCTAGCCCATGATAAGAGCGACCTTTGCGGATTTTAAAGCCGAGTGAGCCAATTTTACGCTCGTCTACATATACACCGGGTGCATCTGCTTTGGCGTATGCTTCAATGCCATATTTTTTAAGCAGATCAATCATGAGGTTTTCAGCATAGCTGACCAGAGTACGTACATTCCAGCCTAAGCGATTTAAATCAAACATGAAGTAAGCCACCAATTGACCTGGGCCATGCCAAGTGACTTGTCCACCGCGATCGCTTTGTACAACGGGGATGTCACTGTGCAATAAAATATGTTCGGGTTTGCCAGCTTGGCCCTGTGTAAGGACATCATGATGTTGCAAAATCCACAATTCATCTGGTGTGTGTTCGTCACGTTGTTCGGTCAATTGTTTCATTTCCAGAAAACGCTCTTCATAAGAGGTTAACTGAGTGTAATGACGAATGATCAGTTGTGGTTTAGCCTCAATCTCCACGATTTTAAGTCCTTAAGGAATGCATGATAAAAATCTATTATAGATAAATTGGATGAGATAGGGGGCGAGAATGGACAGATTTTGTCTGTTCGTTTGGTGAGGTTTGCATAAAAAAACACGCCCGAAAGCGTGTTTTTCTTAGAGTGCTGTTTTGATCAGTGGACAAGCTGCAAGGTCTGCATAGACAGCATGTACTTGCTCAAGTTCTTCAAAACGCAGTTGTGCAGTAATTGAGTGGTATTTCCCTGTCCGTGATGGTGTTACAGTCATTTTTGCACCATCAAATTCTGGAAAATGTTTCACGAAAATTTCATTTACTGCTTGGCGTAATTCATCGCCTGCATTACCAATGAGTTTAATCGGGTAGTCCATTGGGAAGACCCAAAGATGCTCTTGTAATTCACGTGATGGAGTACGATCAGTCATGTCAGTCATAGGACACCTCAATATTAAAAATACCTGCAATGTGCAGGTATTTTGATTCATTTGCTACATGCTCTTATTATGGGGGAGCTTCCCCCATATTCAAGCCTGTATTATCCCACTGATGGGTTAGTCATTCTCAAGGAATGAACGTAAGTGTTCAGAGCGAGAAGGATGACGTAATTTACGTAATGCTTTTGCTTCAATCTGACGGATACGTTCACGTGTTACGTCAAACTGTTTACCAACTTCTTCCAAAGTGTGGTCGGTAGGCATATCAATACCAAAACGCATTTTCAACACTTTCGCTTCACGTTCAGTCAAGTTTTCCAGTACTTCGCGTGTTGCTTCTTTTAAGCCTTCAGATGTTGCGGCATCAATTGGAGAGGTAATGTTACCATCTTCAATGAAATCACCAAGATGCGAATCTTCGTCATCGCCAATCGGCGTTTCCATAGAAATCGGCTCTTTGGCAATTTTAAGTACTTTACGTACTTTGACTTCGTCCATTTCTAGACGTTCGCCCAATTCTTCAGGTGTTGGCTCACGGCCCATTTCTTGAAGCAATTGACGAGATACACGGTTGATCTTGTTAATGGTTTCAATCATGTGCACAGGAATACGAATCGTACGTGCTTGATCGGCAATTGAACGGGTAATCGCCTGACGAATCCACCATGTTGCATAAGTCGAGAACTTATAACCACGGCGGTATTCAAACTTATCTACCGCTTTCATCAAGCCGATGTTACCTTCTTGAATCAAGTCGAGGAATTGTAGACCACGGTTGGTATACTTTTTCGCAATCGAGATTACAAGACGTAAGTTCGCTTCAACCATTTCTTTTTTAGCACGGCGTGCTTTCGCTTCGCCTACAGCCATACGTTTAGAAATTTCTTTAATTTCTTTAACGCTTAAATTAAGGTCTTTTTCAATGTCTGAGATTTTTTGCTGGAAAGCTAAAATATCAGGGCGTACTTTTTCTAAGTAGCCTTTCATTTCTGCAGGTGCTTTCGCAATTTGCTCATCTAACCATGCTTGGTTTGATTCTTGACCTGGGAATGAGGTACGGAATTGCGTACGATCCATACGACCACGACGTACTGCATAACGCATCACTTCACGTTCTGAGGTACGAATTTGTTCGTGTGTACCGCGAATCATTTCACTAATGATATCAAATAGGCGCGGTGTAAATTTAAACATCATAAACACAGAAGCTAAATCTTCGAGTGCTTGTTTGCCTTCTTTACTGTTACGACCATGTTTTTCAACCAGTAATTTGGTATTGGTCCACGCATTTTCTAGTTCAGTAAAACGTGCTTTGGCAATTTCAGGGTCTGGGCCTGAATCACCTTCAGAGTCGTCATCACTTTCAGATTCTTCGTCTTCATCATCATCATCCAATTTTACATCTTTGGTTGATTTGTTTGATGATGCATCGTCTTCGTCTAGATCTTCAGACTCATCTTCTAAAACTTCAGGAATATCATCGTCAGTTTCAGGGTCTAGGTAACCCGATAAAATATCAGCAAGGCGACGTTCACCTGCTTCATAATCTTTATATTCTTTTAAAACGACTTCAACTGCATTTGGCCAATAAGCGATTGAATTTAAAACGTCACGAATACCTTCTTCGATACGTTTTGCAATGCTAATTTCGCCTTCGCGTGTAAGGAGTTCAACTGTACCCATTTCACGCATATACATACGTACAGGGTCAGTGGTACGGCCTGGTTCATTTTCAACTGATGCAAGTACAGCAGCGGCTTCTTCTTCAGCAACTTCATCCGTTGCGTCGCTGCCACCTTCAAACATGGCATCATCAGTTTCAGGTGCACGGTCATGTACAGGAATACCAACGTCATTCAACATTTGAATGATGTCTTCAATCTGTTCGCTTTCTGTGATTGAATCCGGGAGATGATCGTTGACCTCAGCGAAAGTTAAGTAACCTTGTTCTTTGCCTCGGCTAATCAGCGCCGCTACTTGTGAAGTAGGGGAATTCATATCGCTCATCTATGCTTACTCTTCGTTGAATCTGTGACAGTAAAAAATCGTATAGTAGACTTATACGATTCATCTCAATAAAAATTTATCAATAGCTTGCTTATTCCATCAAATATTCAGTCTTATTTGAAAGACGATTCGATGGAATATTAAAAAATTAAATTCAGTAATTTAGGTGGGGCTGAAATTGTTGTTTTCAAGTTCATCCCGTACGTATTTGGTCAGATGAAATCATCTCGATATTCATAAAACTGAAAGACGCAGGGTGGATTATATCATGCCATAACTTAGGTTAAGAAAAAAGCCCAATTTACGGCTTTAACAGCTAAAAATACAAATAAAACTTGACAAGGTTCTATAACCCATATAAATAGCGCCTAGACCCCTTTAAATTTTTTCATTATGAGGTAGTTTCAGTGTCTTCGACAGATTTTGAACTAGATGATAACTACGGTGATGATGATGTTAATTTCGATGAGGCCGGCGGAAAAATTAGCGCTAAAGAATCGCTAGAAAAACGTCGCTTGATTGATGAACTTCTTGCACAACGTCGTTTAGAGCGTGAACTCAAAGATTTTGACTATGACTTTGACGATGACGACGATTTTGGCGATGAAGACGACTAAAATCAGTTTTGGCGTAGTGTTTTTAAATGCTATGCTTACACATTAAGTTTCTATGTTTGTGGATGTAAAATGAGTGCTTTAGATTTAGACCGTTTGAGCGACTATCTAGACGGCGATCAGAATGAGTTTGGTCTGGATTTTGCTGCAACTCATGGTTTTTTGTGTGCAATTGCAGTTGGCCCGCAATTTGACAAATGGTTAGAAGAACTATTTGACAATAACCATAAAAAAGTTCCTGCAGACATTATTGCTCAGGTGAAAGCTTGGTTAGAATCACTGCGTCAAAACTTAGCCAATGAAGAAGGAATTTCATTTCCTTTTGAAGTGGAAGAAGCAGATGTAGAGTCAAGCCTAGGCGACTGGAGCGTTGGTTTTGTTGATGCAATGTTCTTAAATGAAGAAGCGTGGTTTGCGCCTGAGTTTGAAGAACAATTGGTTGATTTGACTTTGCCAATTATGGTGTTTAGCGGTATTGATGAAGAAGATCCTCAAATGGAAACCTTCCGCCGTAATGGTCAATTAATGGATGAACTTGCAGAAGAGATTCCAGAGAACTTAAACGAATTGTATTTGATGTATCACACACCAAACTAATTCAAATAAGTTATAAAAAAAGCACCGAACTCGGTGCTTTTTTTATATAAGTTTATAGTTCAGCTGATTTAGGATTTACGTTACTTTTGTTTTTGTAAACCTTTGACGGCATTATTTGCCATCCAGCCAAAACTCATGGCAAGAATTAAATAATGAATAAATAAGGTAAAGCCGACTGCAACACAGATGATCCAAAGTGGTAGTGCTGTGAATAAAGTGAAAATAGCAAGCGATTTAAATACTACAAGTATAATGATGATGGTGGTGATGAGACTGATTGCAATAGAGGTTGCAAGACACCCCCAGATGAGTTGTATTTTCTCTGCTGCTTCAGGCGCTCTTTGATGGTCTTGCACGAATTTATTGGCAGTTACAAAGCCTGCAGTCATGATGCAGGCAACAGATGTACCGTTAGGTAGGTTAAAGAAATAAATAATTACTGCCATGATGGCCATAGCGATTAAATAGGTTATAGCAAAATATATAATGTATTTTTTCATCAGTTTTAGGTTCGAATGTTATTGGTATAAGGCGTCACCACAGTAGGGTGTTAAGCATTTTTTTTGTGATGAATGAGTATAAGGGATTGTTTATTCATGTAGAAGTGACATTGAGCGATTTGATATATCACTCAATTGGCTGTGCATTTATTTTTGTTGTGATGCGGCTTTTTTACGTTGCTGGCGACGGTATAAAATCCATAAGATGATCATGATGGCGATCGCAATAATCACGTAGCCAACGCGACTGAAGATTTCATGCATGAGTGCTTGGTTTTCACCAAAGTAATAGCCAACACAGGCTAAAAAGGTGGTCCAAATAATGGTGCCTAAAGCGCTGTAAAGCATGAATTTCCAAAAAGGCATTCGGCTCATGCCTGCAGGAATGCTGATCAGTGAGCGTACAGCAGGGATCATGCGACCAAAAAATACAATACGATGACCATATTGCTCAAACCAAGCCAATGCTGTTTTAACATCTTCTGTTTTAATGAATAAATATTTTCCATATTTATCAACACAGCGAAAAATATGCTCGTTATTGAACTTATAGCCCACCCAGTAGAGTACAGCGGCTGCAATCAATGAACCAATACTTCCTGCAATAATGACCCCTGTGAGCAGAAGCTGGCCCTGCGATGCGGTATAACCCGCAGAAGGCATAATGATTTCTGAGGGAATGGGCGGGAAAACATTATCTAGAAACATGAGGAAGGCGATACCCAAATAACCGAGCTGTTGCATGATGGTTAATATCCATTCGGTTAAATTCATGGGCCTTCCAAAAGTAATAGGGGTAAATAAAAGGAAAATCTCATTTGAGTATGCAAGATATTCCGCATAATGTGTGTTACAAAATCATGAAATTTGTGTTTAAGGCAGATTTGGAGCATGTGTTTGCCATTTAAATAAGGGCCAATAAAAAACCCTCCTGAGGAGGGTTTTTCAAGCTGTTAGTTCAATACAACTTAGAGGCGTTTACGTTTAGCCGCTAAAATTTGTGATTGACGCATACGGAAGCCTTCTTTTTGCTTATCGGTTGTTTTGTCGATGCAGTAGACACAAGATACACCATGCTCGTAGCTAGGCAGTTCAACTTCTGCAGGAACAAGTGGCCAACCACATGCGTGACATTTAATGTTAGCGCCTTCTTCCATGCCATGTGTTACTGCGGTACGGCCGTCAAATACGAAACATTCACCTTCCCACATGCTTTCGTCAGCTGGGGTTTCTTCTAGGTATTTAAGAATACCGCCTTTGAGGTGATAAACTTCATTGAAGCCTTCTTGAAGAAGCAATGATGTTGATTTTTCACAGCGAATACCGCCTGTACAGAACATCGCAATTTTTTTATCTTTGTGTTGTTCCAACTCTTTTTTTACGTAGTCTGGAAATTCACGGAAAGTTTCTGTTTGTGGGTCAATCGCGCCTTTAAACGTACCCGCTTTGTATTCATAGTCATTACGTGTATCAATTAAAATCACGTCATCACGCGCAATCAGCTCATTCCATTCTTTCGGGTCTAAGTAATGGCCTACTAGATCACGTGGTTTTACTTCTACACCTAAAGTGACAATTTCTTTTTTGAGTTTAATTTTCATTTTACGGAAAGGTTTTTCCGAACTGTGAGACTCTTTATATTCCATAGACGTAAAGCCTTCGTCTAAAAGAAATTGGTGTACAGCGTCAACTGCAACGCGGTCGCCCGCAACAGTGCCGTTAATACCTTCGTCTGCCACAATAAGAGTACCACACAAATTGATTGAGCCGACTAAGTTCAATAGGCGTTCTTTTAACGCAGCTGCGTCTTGAACTTCTTTAAATTGATATAGCGCGGCAACAACCCAACCTGTGGTCGCTTGCTGTTCTACAGGTGCAAGCTGTTCTACAGTAGCGTTCATGGAGTACTCCAAAATAGAAAAATAAAAAAAACAGGAATTTCGAAAGGCGCATATTTTAACGTGTATTGATGGAATATGCGAGTAAAACAGTACATGCAGATGACTTCTATTCATGTGCAACTGCGTGTATATTCGGGGCCTCACGTTGTGTTTTGTTTTAATAGCAACAGCAGAATTTTAGGAGTTTGTTTTGAGTAATGACCGTCGAATTGCTTCACTTACGCCATGTGCAGGGCGTTGTTCAACGGTATTTGGTGATGCAGTGTGTCGTGGCTGTCGCCGATTCAATCATGAAGTTATTCAGTGGAATACTTATAATCCAGTACAACAAACCGCTGTGTGGAAGCGCCTAGACACACAGTTAGATCAAATTTTAGTGCCCATGCTGCCCTTTGCAGATCTTCGTCATGTTGAAGGTTTTGTTTTGTCTAAGCGTGTGCGTCTGCGTCCAGATGCGAGTAAAGGGCGTAAGTTGTACCATGCCTTAAAGTTGTGTGAAAAAAACCGTCATTTTACCGACGAGAGTGGACTTGGAATTCACTACAAACAAGTGCGCCCATTGTGGGAAGAATTCGAGCGTCGTGTGTTGGCACTTGCGACAGCCAGTTATGATTTTGCCTTTTTGCGAGCAGATGGCATCAGTCATCATTTATTGAAAGGATATGAAGAAGAGGACGAATAGTCCTCTTTTTATTTAATGAGGGAATATAAGCTGATCTTGGTCTTTAAATATGAACTACTCTGAATATTTTTTATATTGCGTGGCTGTGATTGTGATGATTGCAACGCCTGGCCCAGTCATGCTTTTGGTGGCAAGTGCTGGTTTAAAAGGTGGATATAAAAAAGCCTTACAAACGATTTTTGGCACGAATCTGGCCTCATTGGTTCTTATTGTATTTTCTGTATTGATTTTAAAAGGTGCGTTAAATATTAATGAGCAATGGCTCAATGCAATTAAGGTGCTGGGATGTATCTATATTGCTTATATTGGTCTACAGGTTTTAAAAGAAGCACGTGAAGCTCAGCCTGAGCAAAGTCAGGTGGTACTCCCAGATACGCAAGGTGGCTTTAAGCAAGGCTTGCTGGTGGGTATTTCTAATCCTAAAGATATTATTTTCTTTGCATCTTTCTTTCCGCAATTTACAGGTATTACAGCGGATTTAAATTTGAGCCTGAGTATTTTAACCATCAGTTGGATTATTCTAGATTTTGCTACGTTGTCTTTAGTTTATTTAGCTTTTAATCGTTTATCGCGCTCAGCAGTCTATCCAAAATTATTGGGAATCTGTGGCGCGGTATTGGTAGTGGTGGCCTTATACGGCATTTACAGTGCTTTATTTTGAAGGCTGAGCCATCAGTAAATGGATTAATTGAAAGATCAGCGTTTTTTGTTGGTTGCAGGTTTGGGTATTAAAACCATCGACCAGTACAGTACTAATGAGTCCTTCAAGCTGAAGATAAAACAAGGCACTTATTTTCTGCTGCTGAGGAAGGCAGGTAGTTTTGCTTTGAATTAAATCACGGATCCATTGTTTATGTGCCTGAGAAATGGCAAGTATATCTGTGTCTGCAGCATTTGATTCACCCACAGCTCGAACAAATAGACAGCCTTTGAAATGATCTGCTTGAAACCAGTGGATATGCCAGTCATAAATTTTTTCTAAAGCCTCTAGACCTTCAAACTCTTGAACGGCTGTCAGTAAGCTTTGCCTAAAGCGTTCATCTCGCGCTTGCAAAACGCTGTAAACCAGCTGGTGCTTATTTTTAAAATAGGTATACAGCGTAGTTTTAGAACAGCCTGATTCATCTCGAATCAGATCGACACCAACAGCACTAAAACTTTGCTGATTAAACAGCTGTTCTGCAGTATTTAAAATTTTCTGTGCTGATTTAGACATCGCGGTTTTACCTCATCTGAAATAGCATATTTACAAATAGTACAGATCTGTACTATTTTAATTATAGCGCGCGCTGTATCTAATATCAATCAAGAGGAAATCAGCATGAATATATTCGCGGGTAAAGAGAAACTAGCACCTCGACCATCAGGGCGGGCCTTGCTGCGTGGATTTTGTGGGGGAACGCTCAGTATCTTTATTTTGTTGCTGATTGGGCAGTATTCACATCATGCATGGATCATGGCACCTTTTGGTGCGAGCTGTGTACTGTTGTACGCTGCAGCGCAGTCGCCATTGGCCCAGCCACGCAATCTTATTTTTGGTCATGTCATTTCTGCGACAATCGGTTTATTTTTTGCTTTATATCTTCCTATTAATATTTTCACAATTGCAATTGCGGTAGGCCTTGCTATTGTTGGTATGCAATATCTACGCTGTGTGCATCCGCCCGCGGGAGCGAATCCATTGGTTATTTTATTAACTGCGAGTACAACCGCTTATGATTGGAGTTTTTTGCTTTTTCCAGTGCTTTCGGGCGCGGTGAGTTTGGTATTGGTTGCTTATGCTGTAAACAATATTGGCAAAGGAGCAGTGTGGCCTGAATATGGTTTAGGCTTGATGAAAAAGTAGGAAAATAAATTTTGATCTAAAGCTGATCTTGCATATCCATAAAAAATCCCAGCAGGAGAGTTCCAACTGGGATGCATTTTAAACTGCGTATGAATTATAGATTGTGTGCTTGACGATACTGTACCAGTTCTTCAATGTTAATGAGCGTGAGCTTGTGCTCATTCGCATAATCTAAGACTTGCTTGCCTGAGGCCATACTGCCATCTGGATTTGTGACCTCGCAGAGTACACCTGCGGGCTGAAGACCTGCTAAACGGGCTAGATCAATAGAGGCTTCAGTATGACCACGGCGGCTAAGTACGCCACCATCACGTGCACGTAAAGGAAATACATGTCCTGGGCGGTTTAAATCACTTGCTACAGCACCTGTTTTAATTGCTGCATGAATGGTGGTCGTGCGGTCTTGTGCAGAAACACCTGTGGTAACCCCTTGAGCAGCTTCAATTGTGACAGTGAATGCTGTTTTGAATTGGCTAGAGTTGTTTTGCACCATAGGTGGAAGTTCAAGGTGATCTGCGAGTGCATTGGTGAGCGTAAAGCATACAATTCCAGATCCATCACGTATCATACGTGCCATGGTTTCGACATTCAGTGTTTCAGCTGCAACGATAAGATCGGCTTCATTTTCACGGTCAAAATCATCCATGACTAAAACAGGTTTGCCTTGACGAATATCTTCCAGTGCTTGTAAAACACGCTGTTCTGATGGGGGAAGGGCTCTAAAGAAAATTTCGGGTTGAATTAAATTAGACATTGAAACGCTCGCGTAAGTTTTAAGGTACGGTTGAACATTTCAGGACATGTGAAATAGTGTGGCGTTACGGCATAGCTTGAAAATATCAAGCCATTAAAATGTGACGTCGTCTTCTTTCATCCGGACTATACCGTCGGCTTTGGAATCTCACCAAATCTGCCATCTCATGCAATGAGATCGGCTCGTGGGCTATGGGGGATTAATATCCAACCAATTACCACCGGTGGGGAATTACACCCCGCCCTGAAGCGATGTCATTTGATTATAAGCCGATTGCGCATAAAGGCCAGCTTTTCTATATGACTAGTCAAGCTATACATATTCAAAATATGGGAAAGTCTTTTGTGAAGCTAGGTTTATAGTGCTTTATCACTGGTATTATTGGGTGTGTCGCTTTAAGCTTTAGCATTAAAATATAGCGTGCTATGCACGTTATTTACGTATGATAAAAATAAAAATGTATATGTAGCACTGAGCTTTTACGGGCCCAAAGATAAAGAAGAAAAGGGTTAAAACAGAAATTATGGAAAATTTACTGAATCGGCAGAATTTTCAGCATCATTTAGCTGCAATTGGTTTTGGCTTATTGGGCGTGAGCATCCTGTACTTAATTGCAGCCAATTGGTGGATGCTACCTCAGATTGTACAACTGGCTTTACCACAAGTATTACTGTTGATTATTGCCGTACTGAGTGTGTATTTTTCTCGTGCGTCTGAAGCGGTGATACAAACATTACATGCTTTGTGTGGGTTAATGCTCGGTTTGTCTCTTGCAGTGATTGGGCAGGTGTATCAAACAGGAGCAAACAGTTATTTGTTATTTCTGTTGTGGTCTATTTTGTTGCTTCCTTGGTTGTATCGGCAGAATGCAGGGATTTTTATTTTATTGGGTTTGACTGGTTTTTTAGCACTTTACTTGGCCTCGGTGCAGTTGGGTTTTCATGATTGGCAGAGTATTGTGTTATTGCAAATTTGGTGGTGTGGCATGTGGTTGCTGGCTTATTGGCAATATCATGCTTTAGAAAAATATACTTTGCTTTGGATCGTGGTCTTATCTGTAGTGAGCATGGTTGGCTTTTTCTATGCAGACCACCTAAGTGCTGCTGTTTTATTGATCAGTGCTTTTGTGCCACTTTCTTTGCTGGCTTGGCAAAGCTACCGCAAGCAAGATACCTTGGCTGTGAGCTTGCTCAGTGCAGGCATAGGTATCAATATTTTAATGTGGGTAGCGTATGGGCTGATTGATCAATTAAATTTAGGCACCTTCGGGTTTTTAATTTTGGTCATTTTGAGTCTTGGAATTTTTTATTTAATTACACGATTTATATTGCAGGTCTTACCAAAATCTTATGTGAGTACTATTCCCTTGGGGATTGGCGCATGGTTAGCAGGCATATTTCTCTCGGCCTTTATTTTTGGCATGGTGCGCTCCGCATGGGGTGCATTGCTGTGTGGCGCTATTGCGTATGTGGTAGTAGTTTTTCAATTCAGAAAGGGAGAGCAAATCGGCCATCATTTTAAAAATCAATTACTGTATTGCTTACTGATTTTTTCACAAGTTGGCATGTATGGTGGGGTACTTGGGCTGACAAAAAATCCTGTGTGGGCAATGCTAGTAATGCCTCCATTGATTCTGGTTAGTTATGTATTACGTCTACGCGCTTGGTTGCTGTGGTTACAGTTGATTTCTTTTTATTCGATGTTATTGCTGTGTTTGAACTTCGCAGTTTATGAATGGCAGATGGGGCAGGAGCTGTTTAGTTGGCTTTGGTATGCCTTGCATTATGTTGTGTATAGTTTGGTCGTGGTTGGTTTATTTGTTTTAGATCAAAAATATCAGCGTAGTTTATTGTTTTGGGGTTTAGCAGTTTTATTAATTGGCCCAGCATCACTCATGATGGGGCGTGACTTGTTTGCCCCATCAGGCAGTTTAATTACTGTTGAGTGGTGGGCTAAGCTGATCTTTGTAAGTCTATGGTGGCTTGCATTTGCCTATATATATCAACACTTTTGTTCGCAACGATTTACGATTTTTCAGTGGGCGCTGTGGGGGATATTTTCCATAGTTTTATTGGCTTTAGGGTATTTTGAAATTTTTCTGTGCATGTTGATGCTGGCATGGGCGTTGGAGCGCAAAGATCGGCTGATCTATGCATGCAGTATTGTCGTACTATGTCTATTGCTTACTCATTTATATTATTTCTTAGGGCTGAGCTTTTTGGTGAAAAGTCTGAGCATTTTTATTTCTGGTCTCGCTGTATTGTTATTGGCTTATTTGGTGCGCCGTAATCAGTTGCCAAATACTCAGCAGGAGCAGATATGAAAAAAATAATTCCGATCTTGTTGACCATCTTAAGTCTGATTTTATTTGAAACCTTAATTGCAAAGAATGAGCAACATTTAGCAACAGGTCAAAGCATTTATGTTTCTTTGGCACCAGCTGACCCGCGTGCATTGCTTCAAGGGGATTATATGGCGCTACGTTATAACTTAAATTTTGTGGGTGCTATAGTGCAAGCCCCCTGGGGTGCATTGCCTTTGGCTTATGTGCTGGTTGACTCACAAGGGCGTGTTTTAAAAACCAGCTTTAAACAAGATATATTGCTGGGGCAGGGCCGTGTTTATCCTTTACAGCTCAAAATGGGGCATGGTGAGCGCCCATTTCCAGCATCAGACAGCTACTTTTTTGCAGAGGGTTTAGCAGGTTGTTATGAACAAGCACGGTTCGCCTTATTTAAAGTGTCGGCTGAGGGTAAACCATTACTGGCGGATTTGGTGAATGAGCAATTGCAACCACTGCATTGTGAAGCACAACAAAAATGGCAAGAGGGTACTGAAAAACCAGTGAGTTAAATAAAATTAATGGTTTTTTTTGAGTCGTTGTGAGCAAGCGTGATGCAATTAATTATGAGTGTTTAGGTATAAAAAAACCCGCAGTTTACGGGTTTTTTAAAATCTTGGACTTTTAAGCCACTTGAACTGGAATACAGTTAGCTGTGTGGTTTACAGTATTGTTTGGGTTTGCATATACCAAACGAGGTTTATGAGCATTTGCTTCAGCTTCAGTGAAATCACCAAATGTTGCAATAATCATTAGGTCGCCAACGTCAGCTTGAAGTGCTGCACCACCATTGACAGAAATGATGCCTGAACCTTCTTCGCCACGAATTGCATACGTTGTAAAACGCTTACCATTAGTCACGTTCCACATGTGAATTTCTTCATATTCGCGGATACCGGCTAAATCCAAAAGAATGCCATCGATCGCACAAGAACCTTCATAATGTAATTCTGCTTGTGTTACGACACAACGGTGGATTTTTGCTTTTAATAAACGAGATAGCATGGCTAGCGTCTCCTTAGTGGACCTAAGATTTTGATCTTATGGTTAAATCAGTTTTCTACTTACAGATTACGTTCAGCAAGCAAGCGCATTTTGCTCTGAAATGAGCAACATGGCAAGAAACATTGTTCAACAATTTATGGATTGATCAGTTCTATTTGTAAGCATTGATTTGGTTCATGGCTTGTTGTATGTCTCCGTTTATCAGTAGTTTGCTACGTGATAAAGCATGAGCAATAGCATCATCCATTAAACCTTGTTCACTGCTAGGGGCTTTACCCAATACATGTCCAGATACACGGTCTTTAGAACCTGGGTGACCAATACCAATGCGTAAGCGATGGAAATTAGGACCTGTATGCGGAACGATATCACGTAAACCATTATGACCACCGTGACCACCACCTGTTTTAAGGCGAATGACACCTGGGTTCATGTCCAGTTCATCGTGTGCAATGAGCATTGCTTCAGGAGCAATTTGATAGAATTTTGCGAAGGGAACAACACTTTTACCAGAAAGGTTCATAAAGGTTGTAGGTAATAACAGACGAACGTCCTGACCTTCAATATTACCGCGACCACTAATTCCGTGAAATTTTGGGTCTGCTTTGAGCGAGATACCATAAGCTTCGGCTAAACGTTCTACGAACCAAAAGCCAGCATTATGGCGGGTTTGGGCATACTCAGAACCTGGGTTACCCAAACCTACAATCAGTGAAATATTTGACACTAATTTACACCATTAACACTTATGCGCGTTTGAAGTCAGCGTGCATAGGAGTGTTTTTAGACGGGTGACGTTGTAAAGCTTGGATTTTAACGCTTTCAACTTTACCGTCGATGTTGATTTCTACAGTTTCTTCAAAGAAAGCTTTGTTTTCTAAAGCTTTAACAAGCTCACGAAGCTCTAAAGTTACTGCTACAGGAGCTGCTTCGCCACCGTAGATGATTGCTGGAACTTTAGCTTGAAGACGAAGGCGGCGGCTCGAACCTTTCCCTTGTACTGCTTCTTCACGTGCTACTGCATTTAATACGAAGTTTGCCATGATAGACATCCTTAATTTAAGTTTAATTGACTAGACCTTCGACCAGTCTAGTGAGTAAAAGCCCCGCCAAAAGGCAGGGCTTCGGAATTCAGCGCTATATTATAGATAAGAATCAAACATTGCGCTAATAGATTCTTCGTTGTTAATACGACGAATCGTTTCAGCAACCATACTTGCTACTGAAACTTGACGAATCTTGCCAAGAGCTAAAGCTTCTTCTGAAAGAGGAATTGTGTCAGTAACAACAAGTTCATCAATAACAGAGTTCTTTAAGTTCTCAATTGCTTTACCAGACAATACTGGGTGAGTTGCGTATGCAACAACTTTACGCGCACCAAAAGTTTTTAATGCGTCAGCTGCTTTACACAAAGTACCCGCTGTATCTACCATGTCATCAACAATGACACAGTCACGGCCTTTTACATCACCAATCAAATGCATCACTTGTGATTCATTTGCTTTTTGGCGACGTTTATCGATGATTGCAAGATCGATATCACCCATTTGTTTAGCAACAGCACGCGCACGTACTACACCACCAACGTCAGGAGATACAACCATAAGGTTGTCATGTGACTGTTGACGAAGATCAGCTAAAAGAGCAGGTGTACCGTAGATGTTGTCTACAGGAATATCGAAGAAACCTTGGATTTGGTCTGCGTGAAGATCGATCATCACAACACGGTCAATACCTACAGTAGTGAGCATATCTGCTACAACTTTAGCAGTAATAGGCACACGGCTTGAACGAGGACGACGGTCTTGACGAGCATAACCAAAGTAAGGGATTACAGCAGTGATACGGCCAGCGCTCGCACGGCGTAAAGCGTCTGCCATAACCAAGACTTCCATAAGGTTGTCATTTGTTGGGGCACACGTAGGCTGTACGATAAATACGTCTTTACCACGAACATTCTCAGTGATTTCTACAGCAATTTCACCATCAGAAAAGGTAGAAACGGCAGCAGCACCTAGAGGAATATGTAAATGGCTTACGACTTTTTGAGCGAATTGTGGATGCGCAGTTCCACTAAAAACGACAAGATTGGGCATGAAGCACCCTTGGCGGTTGATATATAGGGAAAATAGATGGCAGGGGTAGCTGGATTCGAACCAACGGATGCCGAGATCAAAACCCGGTGCCTTACCACTTGGCGATACCCCTAATGCGGCAGAACTTTAATATTTTTACAGCTTTTTGTCAAGATTATTTAACATCGAAGCTACAAAAGAATGTTCTGTCTTTTTTGAGAAAATGGCAGGGGTAGCTGGATTCGAACCAACGGATGCCGAGATCAAAACCCGGTGCCTTACCACTTGGCGATACCCCTAATTTGATGACTGTAAGATGGCAGGGGTAGCTGGATTCGAACCAACGGATGCCGAGATCAAAACCCGGTGCCTTACCACTTGGCGATACCCCTAATACAGTACATCTACAGGTGAATTAAATGGCAGGGGTAGCTGGATTCGAACCAACGGATGCCGAGATCAAAACCCGGTGCCTTACCACTTGGCGATACCCCTAACACACCTTGAATTTGCGTAATGGCGATTCTTGTAAACTATTGACCAAGTAAGCTTTACATGGTGAATTTTCAAGAATGTCATTTACA
This sequence comes from Acinetobacter sp. WCHAc060006, assembly GCF_004209135.1. NCBI lineage: Bacteria > Pseudomonadati > Pseudomonadota > Gammaproteobacteria > Moraxellales > Moraxellaceae > Acinetobacter > Acinetobacter sp. WCHAc060006. Next base: position 177,734 of record NZ_SGSS01000002.1, read on the forward strand.
TTCAAATTTTCGGTTAACTCAATAAACACACAAGCACCTGTACCTGTAAGTTTTGCAGTACCGAACTGATCTAAGTATTGCATTGCTTCATCTACTTCTGGATATAAACTTCTTGCCAGTGGCTCAAAGTTATTGCCGAAACTCGATGGCGTTAACTGATAGGCGCAAAATTTAGAGGGCTTTGAGTTTCTTGTCAACGTTTTTTGTGAAAAAAGTAGTTGAGTGCTGATAAAACAGTCAGGTTTGAGCACAATGAACTTTTTTTGAGCTAAATCTATGAATGTTAAGTGTTCACCGATGCCTTCAGCCCATGCATTTTGACCGTGTACAAAGATTGGAACGTCTGCACCCAATTGAACGCCGAGTGCTGCGAGTTGTTCAATTGTTAGCCCGCACTGCCAGAGTTGATTCAAAATAAGCAGTGTAGTGGCCGCATTAGATGACCCACCGCCCAGACCTGCACCCATTGGAATATGCTTTTCGATGCTTATTTTTAAGCCAGTCGGTGTTTTTGCATACGGTTTTAGGATTTGTGCGGCTTTGTAAATCAAGTTTTGTTCTAATTCAACCGAACCAATGCCATCAATTTCGATGTTCTCTGAATTTGTTTGTTTAAAATCTATCCAGTCGTATAAATCGATTAGCTGAAAAATGCTCTGCAATTCGTGGTAACCATTTTCACGGCGCCCCGTAATGTGCAAAAACAAATTTAATTTGGCTGGGGACGGAACTCGAATTACATTCACGATCGTTTTTTCCTAAAGCTTTGTGCTTATAAATGCATCATATATAGGCTGGCATTATAGTCGAATATTGTTTTGTGTTGATTGCAATTTGAAATTGTGAGGGATGTGCTTAGTTTGAAAAAAAATAAGTGATGGAATTTTGCTCGAAAGAAATGGGCATGAGTTGTTTAGTACTTTGCTTGTTTGTGCTTGTTTTAGGTTGAGCAAATTAAAAAAAGCTCATGATGTATTCATTTGCTGTTTTATTATCAAAATAAAAGATTAGCCACTGGTTATAGCCAAGCACTTGTTGATTGGGCTTGGCTATACCTTAACTCTGGTGTTTAACGATTTTGAATTACCATGGTAATGCGGTTTTCTTTACCCGATTCGAGGGCTTGTTTCAAAATCAATTTATTTGGCAAGGTTGCATGTTCTGCATAGCTTAAGTCAACATTCCAGTCATCTTCAATAATTTGAGTTATGCGTTGCTGTTCATCTTTGTTTAGTTGGGCAGATGCTGTCGCGGGTTTTGCTTGTACCCATTTGATTAAATGTGTAATAGGTGCATGCCATCCTGTTGCGCGTTCGAGTAGCTCTTCGGGGCTATCTGCGTGGATTTCACCAGTTTTAGCACTGTTAAGCGTTACTTGGCCTGTGTGGCCTGTAATTTGCGTTTTACCCACGCCTAAGATGCCACTTAGCTCGATATCAAATTTATCTTGTTGCTGTTGCCACGTAAAAAATGCACTACCAGATTGTTGTGGTGTACGTACACCAATTTTTCCTTGTAGGGCAAACTGATCTTTAGCTACGTTTTGCGTTTGGGTTTCTTCAGGCGCGGTTGGTTGGATAGCTTGTGGGGGAAGCTGTGGTTTACTAAATTGTTGGCAACCTGTCAAAGCCAAAGTACTGCATGCAAAAAAGGGAAGGGTGTATTTGGACAGTTGGCGCATCATGCGGGTTTAACTCTTTTTAATATATTGAGGTAACAATAGCGAATTTAATTGATCTAATTGCGGATCATTTGGGTATTTTTGTTGCAGTTGCTGTAACACTTGGTTGAATTTATTCATATCACCTTGCATAAAAATAGCACGAGCATAGCGTGTGCCAATATTGACGCTATGGCTTAAGTTGTAAGCTTTTTCGAGCACTTGTGCAGAGGTGATAAAGTCATTTTGTAAAAAGCAAATATAGCCCAATGTATCTAAAATAGATGCTTGTTCTGGTGCATATTCCAGCGCATGTTCGACATAACTACGCGCTTCATCTAAGCGTCTATTTTGCATTGCCAAGGTGTAGGCATAAGCATTGAGATAGGTTGGGCTATTGGGTTCTAATCTGAGTAGTTTTTTGAGTAAGTTGTCGAGTTTTTCCCGATCTTGAAAAGGATCAAGCATCAGCACTTCGGCATAAATCAGCTCTGGATCATCAGGCAAGTTTTTAACGGCTTCATCTAATAAGCGCACAGCTGCTTTTTTATTGTTCATTCGCTTTAAAATATCAGCCTGAGCAAGATATAAAAAGCTGGCATGCTGGGGGTAGTTCACACGCTCTTGGGTTAAAAATCGTAGTGCATCGTTAAGTTTGTCTTGTTCAGCAAATATATGAATCATATTGCGACGTGAAACCGTATATAAACTGCCGTCTACTAAGCGATAGTAGGCTTTAGCAGTTTCAAAGTGTTGTTTTCGCTCAGCATTGACTGCAAGATAATAGTAGGCTTCATTTTGATATTGTGCTGAATAACGTAGTTCGACCAAATATTTTTCGGCCTGTTCATAATGCTCTAAATCAATACTGGTTAAGCCTGCAATAAAAAGTGCCTCATCGGTTTTTGGCCATTTCTTGAGTAAATCTTCTAGTTTGCTCAGGGCTAATTCTGATCGATTGATATTGATTAAATACTTTGCTTCCGCAAGGCGAATATCGATATTGTTGCGATGCTTATGACTGGCTTTAGCATACCAATTGACGGTGTCATCCACATTGCCTAAAGCATTTAAAATATTGGCTTTTAATAAAATATAACTGGTGACTTTAGGGCGCTTATTGAGTGCAAGATTAATAGTGCTGAGGGCATTCTCTAGCTGGTTGTTTTGAGCTTCTAAGCCTGCAATAAGTACCAAAATAGATGGGTTGGAACTCTCTTTGCTTGCCCTTAATGCGCGAATTAAAAAGTCACGATCTTCCTCAGACTCAGGAGAAATTCCAGTTAAAATTTGAGCTAAATCAGCATTTGGATCAATATTTAATATCTTATTTAAGGTATCTGCAGCCAAATCATATTCATGTGTTTTGAGGGCAATATGCGCCAAGTAGAACATGGCTGGCACATCTTCAGGTTCTTGTACCACCCAAAATGTTGCGATGTCTAAAGCCGCACGTAGATCATTTTGTTCAATTGCAATATTTAATGCGCGTTGTTTAACCGTTGTTGAATTGCTTTTTATGGCCAAAACAGTGTAATTATGAACTGCGGTAGGAATATCGTCATAAGCCAGTGCAAACTCAGCAATCATGCTTTGCTTGAGTGCATCATAATTTGAATTTGCATGGTAAAATTCTCCAGATGCTCGAATTTGAGCACTAGAAGCCATGCTACCAAGTAACAAGAATGTGGTAGAATAATGCTTTATTGTCACGCCGCTAATTCGGCTATTTGTTTGACGCAATTTTTCTTGATCCAAGTAATGCTTTTTATGACACCGATGTTGCACAATAGCATAAATTTAGCGAAATGATGACCTGATATGTCTTTCTTTGCATTAGGTGTCAATCATCAAACCGCCTCTGTAGAGCTACGCGAACAGATTGCATTTAACCCAGAAAAGTTAAGTGCTTTACTCGCGGAGCAGAGTCAGTGTGCCGATTTAAACGACATGGTTGTGGTCTCGACTTGTAATCGGACTGAAGTCTATGCGATGTCTGAAAATGCAGACATGGTGATGAATTGGCTCGCACAATCAAATGGTTTAGATGTTCGGCAGTTAAGCAATCATGTTTATCGCTATGAAAATGCCAATGCGGTAACACATCTGATGCGTGTGGCAAGTGGTCTTGATTCATTGATGTTGGGCGAGCCACAAATTTTGGGTCAAGTCAAAACAGCATTGTCTTTGGCCAAAGATGCTTCTACCGTTTCACCAAATTTAAACCGTATCTTTGAATATGCCTTTTATGCAGCCAAGCGTGTACGCTCGGAAACTGCTGTAGGTAGTCATGCTGTATCAATGGGATATGCTGTAGCGCAACTGGCGTTGCAGGTGTTTAGTAAGCCTGAACAGCTGACCGTCATGGTGGTGGCTGCTGGCGAAATGAATAGCTTAGTGGCAAAGCATTTGGCTGAAATGGGTGTGGGTAAAATCATTATCTGTAACCGTACTCGCAGTCGTGCCGAAGCATTAGCACAAGAAATCGCACATCGTGTTGATGTAGAAATTATCGAATTTTCTCAGTTAGCAGAAAATCTGCACCGTGCAGATGTGATTTCGAGCTGTACGGGGAGTTTGCATCAGGTCATTCATTTTGCAGATGTAAAAGCAGCACTCAAAAAGCGCCGTTATAAGCAGATGTTATTGGTTGATTTAGCTGTACCACGTGATATTGAACCTAAAGTTGAAACACTAGATGGCGTATATTTATACGGTGTAGACGACTTACAGTCTGTAATTGATGAAAACCTTGCACAGCGCCGACAAGCTGCAGTAGAAGCAGAGGTGATGGTCAATCAATTGGCCACAGAATTAATCACGCAACAAAAAGTAAATCTTGCGGGTGAGACGATTCATGCTTATCGTCAGCAGGGGCAAGAGTTGGGTCAAGCAGAGTTGAGTTTGGCATTGGCGCGTTTGCAAAAAGGTGAAGATGCGAGCAAGGTGGTAGAAGAGCTAACGCATCGACTTACTCAAAAGCTACTCCATCCGACATCTGTATTATTACGTCATGCAGCAGCATCAGAAGATCCAGCATATTTTGAAATGCTTCAGCAAGATTTAATTGAAACAGCAGAAAAGCGTCGTAAACCTAAAAAGTAAATACATGAAAAGGTTGCTTAAAGTTTGTGCTGTATTTTAAGTCAAAAAGAAAATGAAGATCGCTTATTCGTCTATGAGGGTAAGCGATCTTTTTTTATCAATATCATAAATGCGCTGTTTTAAATTTCTCATCTCAGACAAACTGGCAAATTTTTTCGATTTTAATTTTTGCTGTAGGAACTGATATTGCAGTTTGGTCGAAAAGTCGGCTGCAAGTTTATCAGCCTGTTCGGGTGAAGAAGTATAGTCGTCTACATTGGCCTGAGGCAGAATCTGGGCTAATTCATGATGATAATTCGCACAAGCGCCCATCACATAATAACTCGACAATTCTGGATCATCAGGTAAGTCATCAAAAATGATGTTTAAGACATTTAAGATTTTAAATAACAGTTGATCTTGTGGAACCAACGCACGTAAAGGTTCAAAGTGAATATATAAGTAAGGATGATTCATTAAAATTGCGATGACATATTCTTCAGCATCAATTTTAGTACTAAAGCTGAGGGAAGCATCTGTGTTGACTTGAGGTTGCCAACGTTTATTAAAACCAAGCTTTTCTCGGAAATACTGCTGTAATAAGTAGCGATATGACCCCGCTTTTGGTAAAAGTTCAGTTAAGTTGCGTAGTTCACCCATCACCTGACTTTTGCCTTCAGGTGAAGCAATATCTTGTTCACGTGTCAGCTGTGCAAATACAAATTCGGACAGAAGCGGAGAGGTGTCTAATAAACGACGGAAGTTTTCAATTCCTTCACGACGGATTAATGAGTCTGGGTCGTGATCATTTGGTAGTACAAAGAATTTTAATTCACGACCGTCATTGAGTAAGGGTAAGGCAATTTCCAGTGTGCGACGGGCAGCTTTTTGGCCTGCAGCATCACCATCAAAGGCCAAAGTAATACGGTTATTCTTTTTATCATTTTGATTAAACAGAATATTGAGATGTTCTGTATTGCTGGCTGTTCCTAAAGTCGCTACAGCACCAGCAACACCATATTGCTGCAAGGCGATCACGTCCATATAGCCTTCGACCATAAGCCAGTCATGGGCTTTTTGCTTACGTCCTTCATATAGGCCGTACAGCAATTGGTTTTTATGGAAAACTTCGGAATCAGGGGAGTTGATATATTTGGGTTTAATTTCGTCGTTAAGTGCACGACCACCAAAGCCAACAACCCGACCTTTTACATCTCGAATTGGGAAAATCACACGGTCGCGTAATAAGTTAAAGCTACGGCCATTATCATTGGTACGAATAAGTCCCAGTAACTTAATGCCTTCAATATCTTGCGGAAATGCTTTTTCTAAATGTTGCCAATCTTCGGGTGCATAGCCCAAACGCCAATAAGCAATGGTGTCGCTTGTTAGGCCACGTTGTTTAAAATATTGCTGTGCTGTTTGGCTTTGAGGTAATTTTTGTTCATAAAATTGCGCAATATTTTCCAACAAATCATACAAATTACCATCTTGAGCAGCCTCTTCAGGCACATTGAATTGATCAAAGCCTACGAATGGGTCTTGAAAAGCAGATTCGTCAAATGCTTGAAATTCAGCAAATGGGTCATGTTCTAAATTAGGGGTAAATGCGTCATTGCTGGTTTGTGCTTTAGTTGGATTGTCTTTATTGGGCGCAACTGTAGCTGCAGTGACTTTGGGTTTGGCTGCTTCGCGTTTGTATTTAAGTTTATTGGCGTCGCGGTTATCTTTAGGTAACTCAATTCCTGTCTGACTCGACAAATCCTTCATGACATCCACAAAATTGCGACTGCCAATATCCATTAAAAAGCGAATGGCATTCCCGTTGGCTTGGCAACCAAAACAGTGGAAATATTGTTTATCGCGATAAACATGAAAAGAAGGTGATTTTTCTTGATGGAAAGGGCAACAGCCTGAATAGGTACGGCCAGTCTTTTTCAATTTCACGAATTGACCAATCACATCGACAATGTCGGTGCGATCTAAAATTTGATCAATTGTATGTTGAGGGATAGCCATGCCGTTGCCGATTTAATCTAGAAATTTAATGTGAAACAAATAAGATATTGTTTTTACAGCACAAATATTGAGTGATTCAATAAACGTAGCTGTAGGGTAAAAGGTTTAAGTCTATCTTTTATACAATTGTTGAGCTGTTGAGCACAAGCCCAAAACTAAAATATAAAAGGGCAAGTATGATAACTTGCCCTATGAAAAATTGCACCCAGAATAGCGGTGGAATTACTCAGCTGGTTTCTCAATGGTCGTCGTTTCAGTTTTTGGACGGTCCAGTAGGCCGAAACTCAAACGATTTGTGAGGCTACGCTCGTCATTGTCAGCAGAAGACTGCGTTTTGCTGTCTTGCTCAGAGTGGGTACGACCTTCTTTACCAAAAATACCAAGGGTGGCACGGTTGATTAAACTGCCGTCACTACGTGCTGCACGCATATTCACTGTGCCATCTGCTTTTACAAGCTCAGGATAGTTTTGTTTTAAAACGTTAATATATTGTTGAGCAGTGGCTTTATCACCAAGTTTTTCATAACCGTATGCTGTGGTTGCCAGTGCTTCTGGAATTTGTGGGGTTTGAGGATAGTGTTCAATGACCCAAAGTGAACGTTCAACAGCAGCTAAATAAGCCTTACGTTTGATATTAAAACGAGCCGCATTCATTTCACTTTCAGCCAATTCTTGGCCAATAAATTTCATGCGCTGTGCTGCATCTACCGCATATTCGCTAGATGGATAGCGACGAATAAAGTCGACAAAGTTTTGATATGCAAGTTTTAAATAGCTCACATCACGATGTGCTTGCTTTAAAGAAGTGTAACGAAGTAGGCCATCATAGTTTTGTTCCATGTTTGAAACGCCACGAACATAATAAGCATAGTCTACTTTCGGGTGTTGTGGGTTTAGGCGAATAAAGCGGTCTGCTAAAGCCACTGCACCTTCATAATCTTTTTGCTGGAATTTCACATACAACAATTCAAGCTGCGCTTGTGTTGCATAATTACCTGTTGGGTAATACGTTTCTAAAGCTTCTAGGTGTTTTGCGGCATCTGTATATTGATGACGATCTAACGCTTTTTGTGCTTTTTCAATATAAACTTGCTCACTAGAGAGTGGGCCAGTATCTACAACTTCTTTTTTGGGATTGCTGCTGCAGCCTACCATTGCCGATGCAATGCCAATTGTTAGAGCAAGCATTGTCATTTTATAATGTGGTAGTGACATAAAAATTCCTCTGTTATTACGGGCAATGAGCTACAATTGCACTATTAAACCACTTTTGTCTGAATGAGCAAATGAGTCAAGCACAATCTTCCAATTCTACTTTCCCTGAAACTGATTTCAATTTACTTGAAGATTCTGAGGATGCAGATAACCATACTTCAGACTCAACTGCAACACGTTTATCGTTGCAATTTCAATTGGATGAAAGCTATCTGGGACAGCGTATAGATCAAGTTGCAGCAGCAGTTTGGTCAGACTTTTCACGTGAGAAGCTAAAACAATGGATTAAAGACGGCAGTTTGCTGGTCGATGGCGTAGTCGTAAAGCCAAAATTTAAATGTGAAGGTGTTGAATTATTAAGCCTTGATGTTGAATTAGAGCCTCAAACACGCAGTTTGCCTGAAAATATTCCACTGGATATTGTTTATGAAGATGATGATATTATTGTCATTAATAAACCCGTAGGTATGGTTGTACACCCAGGTGCCGGTAACATTACAGGTACTTTGGTGAATGCCTTGCTGTATCACTATCCAAAATCTGTTGAACTTGCACGTGCAGGTTTGGTACATCGTATCGATAAAGACACGTCAGGCTTATTGGTTGTTGCAAAAAACCTAGAAGCTCAGTTTGCGTTAAGTCGCCAACTCGAGAAAAAATCGGTTTACCGTATTTACGATTTAGTCGTGTACGGCAACATTATTGCCGGTGGCACGGTTGATCAACCGATCAAGCGCCATCCAGTTGACCGTATTAAAATGGCTGTATTGCCAGGCGGTAAAGATGCAGTAACACACTATAACGTTAAAGAACGTTTCCAACATTTTACACGTGTACAAGCTCGCTTAGAAACAGGTCGTACGCACCAAATTCGTGTGCACTTTACCTATATTGGTCATGGCTTGGTGGGCGATCAAGTATATGTGCCACGTGTGCGTTTACCTGCGGGTGCTTCTGAGTTATTAGAAGACACTTTACGTGGTTTTAGACGTCAAGCACTTCATGCAGCTAAACTCGGTCTAGTGCACCCACGTACACGTGAAGACATGATGTTTGAAGCACCTTGGCCTGAAGACTTTACACAATTGGTTGAAGTCTTACGCACAGAAAATAAAGCGTACTAATTTCAATATGAAATTAAGCCCATATAAAGGCAATCTAAGTTGCCTGAGTATGGGCTTTTTTCGTTATGATGGGTTTAATGTTGTAAATGAAAGGGAATGGACATGCAGTTTGTTGAAGGCTTGCCGAAAGGGATCTATGTTGGTCAGACCCGTGTACACCACGCGCAGACCTTGGCAACTAGCAATGAAGCACTCAGTGGATTTAATTTAGCATTACATGTTCAGGATGATGCACAGCGTGTGCAACGCCATCGTATGGCATTGCTCAACGATTTTGCTACTTATGGCGTAAATAAAGTTACATGGATGACGCAAACCCACAGTACGATGTGTCATACCATTAATGAACAAATTCCTTTTGAAGCATTAGAGGGAGATGGCTTGGTCACTCAGCGTCAAGATCATGCGCTGATGATGATGACAGCAGATTGTTTACCTGTGGTTTTGGGCAATGCAATGGGCACTGAAGTTGCGAATTTGCATGCAGGTTGGCGCGGTTTGGCAGGCGGTATTATTGAAAACACCATTGCAGAAATGCAAACAGCGCCAACATGGGCGTGGTTAGGTGCGGCCATTAGCCAAGCGTGTTTTGAAATTGGTGCAGAAGTAAAACATGCATTTTGCTCAAAATATCCTGCCTTAGAAGATGCCTTTAAAACAGGTGAAAAAGACGATAAATATTATGCAGACCTATATGCTATTGCACGTTACATTTTAGCCCAACATGGGGTACAGACCATTTTAGGTGGCGATCAATGCTCATACAGCCAAGCAGACGAGTATTTTTCATATCGCCGTCATGCCGAAACAGGGCGCATGGCAACATTCGTGTTTATGGCTTGAAAATGTTAAACTTGAGTGAATCTTTCAGCTTTTAATTGTTATGTCTTTGTCTGATCAATCTCTCGCTATTGTTTATCACAGTCCATACGGGCATACCGCTAAAGTTGCTGATTTTATTGCACAAGGGGCTAGAAAAGTCGGGGTTCAAGTTCATTTAATGGATATTGAACATTTAGATTGGGAAGCACTAGATGCAGCTCAAGCGATTGTATTTGGTTGCCCAACTTATATGGGTAATCTTACCTCGGGCTTAAAGCTATTTATGGAGCAGTCTTCTAAGCGTTGGCTCGCGCGTTCATGGCAAGGCAAATTAGCTGCGGGTTTTACCAATGGTGGTGGATTGAGTGGTGATAAGTTGGCTGTCTTACAGCAAATTAACTTATTTGCCATGCAACATGGCATGTTGTGGTCAGGCTTACCGATGATGCCTACAGGCCGTGGCACTCAAGATTTGAATCGTATGTCGAGCTTTTTAGGATTAATGACACAATCTGACAATGCACCTGTAGAAGTAACACCACCTTCAGGAGATTTGGAAACTGCACTTTGGTTTGGTGAGTATTTGGGCTTATTGTTAAGTCGCCTTAAATAATAATGTATTGTTGGAATTAATTGTTAATATATATTTCAACTATAAATGAATGAAAAGCCAAAAGAAATTGCTTGCTTTTGGCTTTTTTTTGCCTTGAAATTGGCATTTTATAGGGTTTTAGTGTGATTTTAGTCACATAATGATATATAAATTTGAGATATTTCTTGTTCTAATCTTCTCATAAAACCGCCGAGGACGGCGCGATTAAAAAAGAAAAGAAGGATGAGCTAAAATGAAAAGAACAACACTTGTCGTTGCGCTTACGCTCTGTTTTGCAAATAGCGTATATGCAGCAGATGGGCTAAATCTCTTGGACGATCAGGAGCTCTCCAAAGTCAATGGTCAAGCTTTACTGAGCATAACCGTAACCGATCCAGAATTTACCAATGCGCAAATGAAAGCAGAAAATATTGGCTTTTATAAGCTTGGTATGGATGCTGTCATGGATTTAAATATTAATGTGAAGAGCTTAAAACTCGGCTGTGGCGGTGTAAATGGTGCAGGTGGCTGTGATATCGATATTGATAATTTAAGCCTGAGCGGGCAAAGCAATACTGCAGATGGACGAGCATCATCTTCTGCTCAACTCACCAATCCGTTTATTGAATTTGCAGTGAAAAACCCTAAAAGTGCAGCTGCACGTGAAATCGTAGGTTTCCGTCTTAGTGCAGATAAAGTTGTGGGCTTGCTCACCACGGGGACAGAAAATAGTTCTAAACCCAATGGGATTAATAGTTTATCTGGCTATATGAAAGTACAGTCAGACAGCAGTGGCACCATTAAAGGCTTAGCCAGCACAGCGGCGACGCGATACAACTTATATGGCTCAAATCAATACGGCAATCTTTCTGTAAATGGTCGATTACAAGCCTTAGGTTTAGGCGGAATTGCAGAAGTTGCATTTACCACCACGGCGGGTGGTTTTAATATTCCAGATATCAATAACAACCCATTTACCACGCCCGCAATTGTGGTGAATGGTACGCGTATGAAATCCGTCACACTGGTATCTCGGGTAAATGTACCTGATATTTTGTTGGGCGATGATAAGAGTGGTTATGCGCCTGAAGGTAAAGTTAATTACGACCCAACCACTGGATACCCAACAGGTGTTACTGCTTTGGGCGGAAAGGTAACAGCAACCGTGACCAGTTGTAATTTATTGGCTTGTTTATTGGCACCAACAAACTCTAAGTTTGAAAATGTATATATGAACGGAAAAATTACAGGCGTAACTGCGGATTTAACATTGAATCAGTCTTTGGGCTTAATTCATAATTTACCGATCAACTCCGCCGTATCCCTAAGTTTGCAAAAGCAAGCGGTCAAATGGTTGGGCACCAATGATGATGATATTGCACAAAAAGGTTGGTGGTTGTCTGCAAAAGATCCAGTCAATATTGGTGAAGTAATCCCACAAGATTTGATTAATATTGATCAACTGTTCCCACAAATTGGTACGGCCGTCAGTGATTATTTACAAAAGAATCCTGCCAAAACCAATGATTTGGGGGGCTTGTTAAAGCTAGGTGCATTAACTGCCAATATTGGTAATATTGATTTGAGTAACACGCCATTGAAATTAAATGTTGAAAACTTAATTTTAAAAGGCCAAAGCTTTGCATCTAACTGCTATGGTGGTTTGAAATTCTGCTAATCCAACACATTGAACTGGTTTAGTTAAAGCATATAAGTAAAAAACCTCCGCATTAGGAGGTTTTTTTACAGATAAAAAATAAATTTTTATTTGTGCATAATGCGGGCTTTGTCACGTTGCCAGTCACGGTCTTTTTCAGTTGCACGTTTATCGTGCAATTGCTTACCTTTTACTAAGGCAATTTCCAGCTTGGCATTTGGACCTTTCCAATAACATGCCAGTGGTACACATGAATAACCTTTTTGATTAATCGCGCCCATGAGTTTTTCAATTTCACGGCGGTTGAGTAAAAGCTTACGTGTACGCGTTGCTTCAGGTACAACATGCGTAGAAGCACTGAGTAGGGGCTGAACCTGCGCGCCAAATAGAAAAGCTTCGCCATTTTTAAAAGTAATATAACTTTCAACAATGGTCATACGGCCTGCACGCATTGATTTGACTTCCCAACCTTGTAAAGAAAGTCCTGCTTCAAATTTTTCTTCAATAAAATAATCGTGGCGTGCACGCTTGTTGAGTGCAATAGTGCCGCCGTTATTTTTTTTAACTACAATACTTGCTTTCGCCATAATCTGATACTTCCAAACTTAAGACTATTGTACCCGAACTTACATAGATATGAAGTTTTTAAATGATGGAGTTTCTTCACCCAAAAACAAGATTTTGCTAAAATATAGTCCTACAAAATAAACTGAGTACAAATGGATGTCTAAAACTCGCGTAATTTATCCGGGTACATTTGATCCCATTACCAATGGTCATATCGATTTAGTGACACGTGCAGCCCGCATGTTTGATGAAGTTGTGGTTGCAATTGCGATTGGGCATCATAAAAATCCGGTATTTAGTTTGGAAGAACGTGTCGAGTTGGCAAAGGATTCTTTGAGCCATTTGAACAATGTTGAATTTGTAGGATTTGATGGTTTGCTGGTGAATTTTTTTCATGAGCAAAATGCCACAGCGGTATTGCGCGGTTTACGCGCCGTATCGGATTTTGAGTATGAGTTTCAATTGGCCAACATGAACCGTCAATTAGACCCACACTTTGAAGCGGTGTTTTTAACACCATCTGAACAGTATTCATTTATTTCAAGTACTTTGGTACGTGAAATTGCTCGCTTACAAGGTGATGTAACGAAATTTGTTCCTGCAAATGTCGAAGCTGCCTTTAAGCGCAAACTTAAACAAGGCTGGTAGAGTGTCTTTATATATCACCGATGAATGCATCAATTGTGATGTTTGCGAACCTGTATGCCCCAATGAGGCAATATTTATGGGGGAAGTCATTTATGAAATTAACCCTAATTTATGTACAGAGTGCGTCGGGCATCATGATAAACCGCAATGCCAATTGTTTTGTCCTGTCGACTGTATTCCGCTTGATCCCAATCATGCGGAAACGCCGGATGAGCTATTTGCAAAGTATGAAAAACTGACTGCTCAAAAAACATCAAGCAATTAGTTCAAATTTTTGCTAAGATGCGCCTCGAAGTGAGCCAGACGATCGCTGCTGTGGAAATCTCCGTGATTGAAGCAGGGGAGGAAAGTCCGGGCTTCATAGGGCAAGGTGCCAGGTAACGCCTGGGCGGTGTAAACCGACGGCAAGTGCAGCAGAGAGAAGACCGCCTTCATTATGTTTTCGAGCAATCGGAATCGGAGGTAAGGGTGAAAGGGTGCGGTAAGAGCGCACCGCATGGCTGGTAACAGTTCATGGCGAGGTAAACCCCACCGGAAGCAAGACCAAATAGGGATCCAATAGGCATGGCCCATGCTGGATCCGGGTAGGTCGCTTGAGCGTATGAGTGATTGTGCGCCTAGAGGAATGATCGTTCTAGACAGAACCCGGCTTATCGGCTCACTTCAACAAATTTTGATCAATTAAGCGCATTAGGTACTTGACGTACCGTGGATAAAACCACATAATGCGCGCACAGTTTAAGGCTATGTAGCTCAGTTGGTTAGAGCACCGCACTCATAATGCGGGGGTCACAAGTTCAAGTCTCGTCATAGCCACCATATTCTGAAAAAACCCGCTCCGATTGAGCGGGTTTTTTTATGTTTAAAATAATGAGTGTGATTATAATAATTGAAATGTAAGAGAATGAATTCTAAAAAATGCCTAAACATGATGAAATTGGTAAATGGTTTAAAAAGAATATAGGGAGTTGTCTTTCGTGGGCAATAACTTTTGCATGGCTTATTTTTATTTATTTTAAAATTCATAATGGGATATTGCCTACAAACTTAAATGAATTCGGTGATTTTATTGCGGGAGCTTTTGCACCTTTGGCATTTTTTTGGTTGGTAAGAGGATTTTATCAACAGGGTAAAGGACTTGAGCAAAATTCTGAGGCTCTAAATATGCAAGCAATAGAACTAAAGAAAACAACTGAAGCTTTGGAATTGCAGGTGCAAGAAATGAAAGCTTCAGTTGAGCAACAGTCAAGATTAGCTAGGGTGTATGAAGAGGAGCTTCAGCAGAAGCATTTTCAGGTTCAACCATACTTTGAATACAGTTTTCAGTTAACAGATAACTTTCTTCATGATGAACCTATTTGTGATGACGATGGAAATGTAATCGATCATTATAAAGATAGAGTTATCAAGTTTACTTTGAATATTAAAAATATAGGTGGAACTTCTAGAAATTTATTTATAAAACATCGTAAGGACCAACCATATCTTCAACAAACACAATATAAATTGGAACACGCAGATATCATGACTATATTATTTGATGTTGACGGTCAAATGGCCCAGGAACTAAATGATGGAATAGAGGATTTAACAAGAACATTTAGAATTAGATATCAAGATATATATGGCAAGCAATACGAGAATTATATTGCTTGTGATGTAATTACCTATATTGATGACGAAACAGGCCAGGTTTATTTACAACCAAACCTAAAAATACTTAGTCAAAGCCAAGCTTTAAACCATACAGTTTAAAAAAGAATGAATAGCTAATAATCTAAAGTTAAAAAATCGGATAACTCCTTAATTTCAGCCGTCTGCAACTGCTCACGCATCTTTAAAAACTGCTTTTCATCGATATCATAAATTTTAAGGGAAAGCAGTTTTTCGATATCTTCTTGTGGGAAGCGGTATTTAATAATTTTGGCAGGTACACCACCGACAACAGCATAAGGTGGCACATCTTTGGTCACGACTGCACCTGTAGCAACGACAGCACCTTCACCGAGTGTCACGCCTTGCATAATCATGGCGCGCGAGCCAATCCAGCAACCATCGCCAATGATTGTATCGCCAGCAGGTACAAAACTACGCGTATCGAATGGAAAAGCTGAAATCCAGTCCGTACGGTGCAATTGATTGCCACCCATCATAATCACGCACTCTGCGCCAAAACAGACAAAATTACCGATATGTAGCTGATCAATTGGTTTATCTACAGTTGAAGGCTTGTCATGCAAATAACGCACGACACAGCGCTCAAAGCCCTGATCCCAGTAAGCTGAGTAATAGCTGTAATTGCCCTTAATATGAATATTGGGGTTTTTAACTGTTTTAGAGATAAACTCAAATTCACACCAATGATTCACAGGAGAATTAATCAATTTTTCAGACATACAATTTAAAAAGCTAAACAAGTGCAGTGCTATTTTATATCACTGGGTGCAAAAGTCTAAATAAACTGTAAACGGATTAAATGTGCTGCATCTGTATGACGCATTCCATTCTTACGCCATGCGAGATAACGCTCTGTAATATCTTTTCCAGATAAATCTTCTACAACAAGATAGCCCAAATCCCACATTAAGTCGTGCAGTTGTTGTGTATTAAAAAAACCAATGATTGGTTCATTGAGTAAGTGTGTCACTTGACTGAGTAACATGGTGCCAAGGCGTTCAATACCCTGTAAATTTTGATATGGCACCGAATAATCAAACACAAGTTCACTGTCAATGGCGGCGCAACTTGCCAGATCTTTTAAAGTACTGAGTGTTGTTTCTGGTTTAAGATAATGTGTTGTGCCTAGCCAAGAAAAATGTGCAATTTGATTGGCATCGTAGCTACTTTTTCCAAGTGCCTCACTGAGTTTTTCTTGTTCAAAATTAATGGGCACAAATTCGACATTCTCTGGAATTTTTCCATGTTCGCTTAAAATCTTAATTTTCAGTGCTTGAGTATCTGGATGATCAACTTCGTAAATTTTGACATCAGGGTATTTGGCTGCAGCACGTAAAGCAAAAGAATCTAGGCCAGCGTCAATCATCACATATTGTTTTACGCCACGATCGAGCGCTTCGAATAGCCAGTCCTCACTATAAGCCGAACGTAATGCAACTTGTGTGACCAGCAAATCCCATGCGTGTCGTACGGGCGATGTTTTTAATAGTCGCATGAGCGCCTTATTTGAAAGTATAAATCTCCATGCGGGACTGGTCATGTTGATAGCATAAGCATCATGAAATAACGGTCGCTGATTGCTAAGGTTGTCGTAAGCGCGAATAGCGGCTGCTGCTTGAGCGGTATTGCTGGCACGTCCAGTTTTCATAATGCATGCACACTTCAATTATTTTAATTCGATGTGATTACACTAATAGAATGCGCAAAATTTGCAATGACAATAATGATTTAAACATTTGAATGTTGTTGCAAGTTGGCAAGTAAGTATTTTCAAATGGCAATAAAAAACCCCTCTAAAGAGGGGCTTCAATGGTGAATCATTTCAATTAAGAAAGGTATTCAACTTTAACAACTTCATATTCAACTTCACCATTTGGTGTTTGAATTTTTGCTTCGTCGCCTTCATTTTTACCCAAAAGACCACGTGCAATCGGTGAGTTCACAGAGATTTTATTAATTTTAAAATCAGCTTCGTCATCACCAACAATACGGTAAGTTTTTTGTTCTTCAGTGTCTAGGTTTTCAATCGTCACTGTTACACCAAATACGACACGACCGTTTTGCTCAAGGTCTTTTACATCAACAACTTGGCATGCACCTAGTTTGCCTTCGATGTCTTGAATACGACCTTCACAGAAACCTTGTTGCTCACGGGCTGCATGATATTCTGCATTTTCTTTTAAGTCACCGTGTTCGCGTGCTTCAGCAATAGAAGCAGTAATACGTGGGCGATCCACAGTTTTAAGTTGGTGTAATTCTTTCTCTAAGGCAATTTTGCCTTCAGGAGTCATAGGATAACGTTGCATGGTTGTCCCTCAAAAAATTGTCAAAAAGACAAAGTATATAAATGAAAAAAGCCCGCCACCAAGAAGGTGACGGGACTTCTCGGTAGCTTAATTAACCTTTGGTAAGGTCTTGCAAGCGGTATACATCCATTGGCAATTTAATTGCTAGGGCTTGGCATACAGCATCTGCACCGTTTAATGTAGTGGTGTTGTACACTTTACCTTGGAGTGCTGAACGGCGGATAGAGAATGAATCCTCTTGTGCCTTTTTACCTTCAGTCGTGTTGATCACAAGGTGGATTTCGCCGTTTTTAATACGGTCCACAATGTTAGGACGACCTTCAGTGACTTTATTCACGCGCTCACATTCAAGACCAGCTTCACTGATAACGTTAAATGTACCATCAGTCGCAAGAATCTTGAAGCCTAAATCAATAAGTTGTTTCGCAATGCCTGCAGCACGTGGCTTGTCTGAATCACGCACTGAAATAAATGCATGTTTCACTTCACCTTCAGTTGGTAGGCCAGGTAAACGTTCGTTTGCACCTAAAACAGCTTTGTAGAATGCTTCACCAAATGTTTTACCCACACCCATTACTTCACCTGTAGATTTCATCTCAGGTCCAAGAATTGGGTCAACGCCAGGGAACTTGTTGAATGGGAACACTGCTTCTTTTACAGAGAAGTGCTCAGGGATAATCTCTGCAGTGAATCCTTGAGATTCTAGAGATTGACCTGCCATACAACGTGCAGCCACTTTCGCTAAAGATTCGCCGATGCACTTAGATACGAATGGAACAGTACGTGATGCACGTGGGTTCACTTCTAAGATGTAAACGTCATTACCTTTAACAGCAAACTGTACGTTCATCAAACCAATTACGCCAAGCTCTTTCGCCATTGCAATTGTTTGACGGCGCATTTCGTCCTGTACTTCTTTAGATAAAGAGTAAGGAGGGATAGAACATGCAGAGTCACCAGAGTGAATACCAGCTTGTTCGATGTGCTGCATGATACCGCCGATCACAACGTCTTTACCGTCAGATACGCAGTCTACGTCAACTTCGATTGCGTCATCTAGGAAACGGTCAAGAAGTACTGGCGCTTCGTTTGATGCTTGAACCGCATCACGTAAGTAGCGTTTTAATTCTTCGTCGTTGTAAACGATTTCCATTGCACGACCACCCAATACATAAGAAGGGCGTACTACAAGTGGATAACCAACTTTCGCAGCTTCAGCCATACCTTCTTCAGCAGATTTTACGATGCTGTTGTTTGGTTGGCGAAGTTGTAGACGTTGAATCATTTGTTGGAAACGTTCACGGTCTTCTGCACGGTCAATCGCGTCAGGTGAGGTACCAATAATTGGCGCACCAGCTTCTTCCAAAGCACGAGCCAATTTTAAAGGTGTTTGACCACCGTACTGTACGATAATGCCTTTAGGCTTCTCGATACGCACGATTTCAAGTACATCTTCAAGTGTAATTGGTTCGAAGTACAAACGATCTGATGTGTCGTAATCTGTAGAAACAGTTTCAGGGTTACAGTTCACCATGATTGTTTCATAGCCGTCATCACGCATAGCAAGCGCTGCGTGTACACAGCAGTAATCGAATTCGATACCTTGACCAATACGGTTAGGACCGCCACCAATTACCATGATCTTGTCACGAGTTGAAGGATTTGCTTCACATTCTTCATCGTAAGTTGAGTACATGTAAGCTGTGTCAGATTCGAATTCTGCAGCACATGTATCCACACGTTTGTAAACTGGCGTTACGCCCAAGTTCCAACGGTGTTTACGGAATTGTTTTTGTGAAATGCCCATCAAGTTCGCAATGCGAAGATCTGATAAACCTTTACGTTTGAATGAACGGATGTTGTCCGCGTTCAAATCACCAAAACCTAAAGTTTTGATTTGGTTTTCAGATTTGATGATGTCTTCGATTTGGATTAAGAACCAACGGTCGATATTGGTTGCAGCAAATACTTCGTCTAGTGTGAAACCATGACGGAATGCATCGCCTACATACCAAATACGCTCAGGACCTGGAACTTTAAGCTCTTGTAAGATTTTCTCACGCGCGCCCTCAGAACCCACTTCGATTTTTTCGTCAAAACCACAAGCGCCAACTTCAAGACCACGAAGGGCTTTTTGTACAGACTCTTGGAAGTTACGACCAATCGCCATCACTTCACCTACAGATTTCATCTGAGTTGTAAGCGTTGCGTCAGCTTGTGAGAATTTTTCGAAGTTGAAACGTGGAATCTTTGTTACAACGTAGTCGATCGCAGGTTCGAACGAAGCAGGAGTTGTACCGCCAGTGATGTCATTTTTCAATTCATCAAGGGTATAGCCAACAGCCAATTTCGCAGCGATTTTTGCAATTGGGAAGCCAGTTGCTTTAGATGCAAGGGCAGATGAACGAGAAACACGTGGGTTCATCTCGATCACAACCATACGGCCGTCTTTCGGGTTGATACCAAACTGAACGTTAGAACCGCCAGTTTCAACACCAATTTCACGAAGTACAGCTAAAGATGCATTACGGAGTAATTGGAATTCTTTGTCTGTTAATGTTTGTGCAGGAGCAACAGTGATTGAGTCACCTGTGTGCACGCCCATTGGGTCAAAGTTTTCAATGGTACATACAATGATACAGTTGTCGTTTTTGTCACGAACAACTTCCATTTCGTATTCTTTCCAACCAATTAACGATTCATCGATCAATAATTGTTTAGTCGGAGAAAGATCGAAACCGCGTTCACAGATTTCAATGAACTCTTCACGGTTGTAAGCGATACCACCACCTGAACCACCCATCGTGAATGATGGACGGATAATTACAGGGAAGCCGAAACGTGCTTGGATTTCCAAAGCGTGTTCCATGCTTTCTGCAACGTCAGCACGTGGGCATTCCAAACCGATTTTGCGCATTGCGATATCGAAAAGTTTACGGTCTTCCGCTTTTTCGATTGCTTCTTTGGTCGCGCCAATCAATTCAACATTGTATTTTTCTAAAATACCGTGCTCATCAAGTGCAAGCGCACAGTTCAATGCAGTTTGACCACCCATTGTAGGAAGAACAGCATCTGGGCGTTCTTTCTCAATGATTGCAGCTACAGTTTGCCAAGTGATTGGCTCGATGTAAGTGGCGTCTGCCATAGCAGGGTCAGTCATAATCGTAGCAGGGTTCGAGTTTACAAGAATAACTCGGTAACCTTCTTCACGAAGCGCTTTACACGCTTGAGCACCTGAGTAGTCAAACTCACATGCCTGACCGATGACAATCGGACCAGCACCAATAATTAAGATGCTTTTAATGTCAGTACGTTTAGCCATGATGCTTCCTTAATTACTTCTTAGATGCTTCGATAAGTTCGATGAAATGATCGAACAATGGTGCGCAGTCATGTGGACCAGGGCTTGCTTCAGGGTGACCTTGGAAACTGAACGCAGGTTTGTCTGTACGATGAATCCCTTGAAGAGTTTGGTCGAACAGTGATTTGTGCGTAGCTTTAAGGTTTGCAGGAAGAGTTTCTGCATCCACTGCGAAGCCGTGGTTTTGCGAAGTAATCATCACTGTGCCAGTTTCAATGTTCTGTACAGGATGGTTGGCACCGTGGTGACCGTGAGGCATTTTCACAGTCTTAGCACCGCTTGCAAGTGCAAGAATTTGGTGACCCAAGCAAATACCAAATACAGGTACGTTGCGAGCGTCTTCTACAATTGTTTTTACAGCTTCAATTGCGTAGTCACATGCAGCTGGATCGCCGGGGCCGTTCGATAAGAACACGCCATCTGGATTCAACGCAAGTACGTCAGCAGCAGGAGTTTGCGCAGGCACGACAGTCAATTTACAACCGCGGTCTGCGAGCATACGCAAGATGTTGGTTTTGACACCGTAATCGTATGCAACAACATGGAATTTAAGTTCAGGCTGAGAAAAGCCTTTGCCAAGTGTCCAAGAGCCTTCAGACCATTCAAAGCCTTCAGGGTCGCAACATTCTTTTGCGAGGTCTAAACCATTTAAACCACCAAAAGCGCGTGCTTTTTCTAATGCTTGTTCTTCAGTGATATTTTCACCAGCAAGAATACAGCCGTTTTGCGCGCCTTTGTCACGTAAGATACGTGTTAATCGTCGGGTATCGATATCCGCAATGGCAACAACATTATGTTCTTTTAAGTATTCACCTAATGACTGCGTAGATCGGAAGTTGCTATGCAATAAAGGTAGGTCACGAATGATCAATCCGTTGGCCCATACTTTATGAATTCGACCTGACTCAGCGTCTTCATCATTACAACCTGTATTACCGATATGTGGGTAAGTTAGGGTTACAAGTTGTTGTGCATAACTTGGGTCAGTCAAAATTTCTTGATAGCCAGTCATGGCAGTGTTGAAAACGACTTCACCAGTCGTACTACCCGATGCACCAATAGAAGTACCTTTAAAGATAGTTCCGTCGGCAAGGGCTAAAATTGCTGGGGTGCTCAAACCAAAGCTCCTGAAATTTAGGCTGTAAAAAAGCGAGAAGACGAAAAAAAAGGAAGGTTACTTTAAAACCTACCCTCCCTATGTCTGCTCGCTTGAACTTAACACGGCATTATACGCAGGAACCCCTTGAAAGTCCATTCTAAAAGTCGTGAATATATGAGATAAAGCGCTTGCATTTCTTTAAAAAGTTTGTTTTTGCTGTTTGTCAAAAAATGTAAGCAATTAATTATTGTCTGACAAATCATAAATTAAAATTTATCAACAATCGCTAATATGTAGTTTCATGAATAACTATAGGTATAACAATCATGGCAACTCAAGAAAAAGCAAGTACAGAGAAAACGACCCTGAAGGCTATTGCAACAGAGGGTGCTGATAAGCTTGAAAAAGTGGCGAAAGAAGCAACTGAACAAGCTGTAGAGGCAGTTGTAGATAGTAAAGAAAAACTTCAGGAAGAAGCGAAAGTGCTGAATGCAAATGTGCAAGGTCAACTACAGCAATTGAAACAAGACATTTTGCAAAAAATTGAATTGTTAAAAAGTCATTTTGGTACATCGCAAAAAGATTTCACTGAGTTGAAAACATTTGTCAAAACTGAATTTAATGCTGTATTAGATGATTTATCTAAATTAGGTAAAGAATTGAAAGCAGATGTCTCTGAAATTTCAGGTAAGCACAAAGAGCAAATTACGGAAACGTTTAAGCGCTCAAAAGAGCATACGCTAGAAGCATGGAAAAAAGTGAATCCAGTTAAAGCAGATGCTCAAGATTCAACGTTAAAAAACTAAATATTTCAGCTGAAGTTCACTTGAAAGGGAAATTTACTGAGTAATGAATACACATAAGTAAACTCAAGTGGGTGTTTAGTATAAAAAATGGGTAGGGCAGGGACTGCCCATTTTTTTTGTCTTAATTTGGATTTTTGAATTTAGCCTAGTTGTTGTGTTAGTTCTGAGTTTGGCTATGCGTGCAAAATTTAAGGTAAAACAAATAAAGAAATAAGTTGTCGTTGAATGACGATTAACATGAGTGAAGTATTTGTTATTAAAGCTAAGTTCTAGGCGAAAAAAATGAGGCTAATCGCCTCATTTTTTTGTGCTTTTGATGGACATCAAAATTGATGTAGCCAGTCGCGCTTGTTATGAAAATCTGCTTGTGGGCTACTATGTTGCATTGCGTAATACTGTTCACCTTGTGAGGTTTGGAGTACTGCGCTTAGACCAATATAAAGATCGCTCCACTTTAATTTATGAACCAGCATAAATTCGGTCAGATCAAGACTGACATTTAATCCGTAATGCGTGCGCTTTAATTGGTTCAGCTCAATATCATACGCTGCTTGCGGCGGCATATTTTCCGGATAGCGGTATTCTTCAAACTGATAGGCTTGCCATGCTTCGGAAGGAGAAAGATTGATTTCACGGTAATAGTCTTCACCGTGTACACCAATAAAAATCTCGAAGCAGGTCTGTTCCCATAGAAAGTCACGGCGCGGATTAGATGCAGCAGCTTCTGGCCATTGGATCAGTTGATTAGGGTCACGTATCCAAAAACCTGTGTTTAAGGTAAACGGACTTTGTTGTTCAATTGCACCAACTACAGAAATCGCTTGAAACCGGCGATCAAAGGCACTGAGTTCGAAACTAGCCATACAGGGAGATTAGTTTGACAAATGTGCGTGACGAACAAGATTTGAAAGTTTTGGATTTTGCTTTGGTGCTTTTTTGTAAAGCAATGCAATTTTACCAATTGTTTGTACAACTTCAGCACCAGACACTGCAGCCACTTCAGCAATAAGCGTAGCACGTGCTTCACGGTCTTCAGCTACAATTTTAACTTTAATCAGTTCGTGGTCGTTAAGCGCGCGGTTTAATTCTTCAGTTACGCCTTCAGATAAGCCTTTGTCGCCAAGCATTACAACAGGATTTAATGCATGACCAATTTGACGTAAGCGTTTACGTTCTTGAATAGATAAAGCCGCCATAAGTATAACCTAAATTTTAAAACGGCTTAGTATAACAAAAGTGAGATTGAAACGCTGTAAATTCTATGCAATTTATCGATGTAATTTATTGGAAAAACATGTGTTGGATAATGATTTATATACACATGCATACTGCAAAAAGTGTGTTTTTCACGTACAATAAAATATTAGAAGTTATTTTTATTTAGAGAGTTATGGCGACGCGCATTACCAACCAAAAGTTATCTAAAAGTAGTCGTGATTGGATGCGAGAGCATTTAGATGATCCTTTTGTGAAAAAAGCACAAAAGGAAGGCTATCGTGCTCGTGCAGCTTACAAGCTTCTAGAAATGCAAGAAAAATATAAGCTTATTAAGCCGGGCATGGTCGTTGTAGACTTAGGTGCTGCACCAGGCAGTTGGTCGCAAATTGCGGGTAAATTGGTTGGTGAAAAAGGCTTAGTTATTGCTTCAGATATTTTGGAAATGGATGCATTGCCCGATGTTACTTTCTTGCAAGGTGACTTCCGTGAGCAAGAAGTGTTCGATAAATTGTTAAATATTTTAAATGGACGCAAAGTTGACGTTGTAATTTCTGATATGGCCCCCAATACATCAGGTAATAAGGCCGTAGATCAGCCACGTCAAATTTATCTTTGTGAGCTTGCGCTTGATTTTGCGAACAAAGTACTTGGTCCAAATGGTCAATTTGTTGTTAAGGTTTTCCAAGGCACAGGTTTTGATGAGTTTCGTAAGCAGATCGTAGACAGTTTTGATGTATTAAAAACTGCTAAACCTGCTGCATCGCGTGCTCGATCTAAAGAAGTATTTTTAGTCGGGCAGGGGCGTAAGAAAGCTTTGAAATAAAGTTTACTTGCCAATGCGTTAAAAATTGTGCATTTTGTACGGTTTACATTATTGCTTGCTGATCTGCAGCGTTAAATTAGGGTCACCCAGTATTGGGCATGATCAAATTAGATTGAAATGGGAATAAAGCTTTGAGCGATCTTTTTAAGAATGCCGTGTTGTGGCTTGTCATACTGGGTGTGCTGGTGCTTATCTTCAGCAACGTCAGTGACCGCAATCAGCCGACAGCGCTGAATTATTCAGAGTTTGTTGCAGCGGTGAATGCTGGTCAAATTAAACGCGTCACTATTGATGGTGAAAGAATCCGTGGTGAAAAATCAAACGGTTCTGAGTTTGAAAGCATTCGCCCAGCGGTTCAAGATCCTGAACTGATGCCGAATTTGATTAAAAATAACGTTGTTGTTGAAGGTACTGCACCTCAGCGTCAAGGTTTATTGATGCAACTTTTAATTGCAAGCTTCCCAGTATTGTTAATCATTTTGTTATTCATGTTCTTTATGCGGAATATGGGTGGCGGTGCTGGTGGCAAAAATGGTCCGATGAGCTTTGGTAAGTCTAAGGCCAAAATGCTGACAGAAGATCAAATTAAAGTAACATTTACCGATGTTGCTGGCTGTGATGAAGCGAAGCAAGAAGTTGTTGAAATTGTTGATTTCTTAAAAGATCCTGCAAAATTTAAACGCTTAGGTGCAACAATTCCTAAAGGCGTGTTGATGGTTGGTCCTCCGGGTACAGGTAAAACTTTACTTGCGAAAGCCATTGCGGGTGAAGCCAAAGTTCCATTCTTTAGTATTTCTGGTTCTGACTTTGTTGAAATGTTCGTGGGTGTGGGTGCGTCTCGTGTACGTGATATGTTCGAACAAGCAAAACGCCATGCACCATGTATCATCTTCATCGATGAGATTGATGCAGTCGGTCGTCATCGTGGTTCGGGTACAGGTGGTGGTCACGATGAGCGTGAACAAACACTGAACCAAATGTTGGTAGAAATGGACGGCTTTGAAGGTAATGAAGGTATTATCGTGATTGCTGCCACTAACCGTGCAGACGTTCTCGATAAAGCTTTACTGCGTCCAGGTCGTTTTGACCGTCAAGTGATGGTGGGCTTACCAGACATTAAAGGCCGTGAACAAATTTTAAATGTTCACTTGAAGAAATTGCCATCAACAACTGGTGTTGACGTTAAAGTATTAGCTCGTGGTACACCAGGATTCTCTGGTGCGCAATTGGCGAACCTTGTAAACGAAGCTGCATTATTTGCTGCTCGTCGTAATAAAAACACTGTCGATATGCATGATTTTGAAGATGCAAAAGACAAGCTTTATATGGGCCCTGAGCGTAAATCGATGGTACTTCGTGAAGAAGAGCGTCGTGCAACGGCTTATCATGAAGCAGGCCATGCAATTGTTGCGGAAATTTTACCAGGTACTGACCCTGTACATAAAGTAACGATCATGCCACGTGGTTGGGCATTGGGTGTGACTTGGCAGTTACCAGAGCATGACCAAACGAGCCATTACAAAGACAAAATGTTGAATGAACTTTCTATTTTGTTTGGTGGTCGTATTGCGGAAGAAGTCTTCATTAATCAAATGTCGACTGGTGCTTCAAATGACTTTGAGCGTGCAACTAAAATGGCACGTGCAATGGTAACGAAGTACGGTATGTCTGATAAATTAGGCGTTATGGTTTACGAAGATGATTCTCAACAGTCGTTTATGGGAAGCATTGGTAGCCGTACGATTTCTGAAGCAACGCAACAACAAGTAGATGCTGAAGTTCGTCGTATTATTGATGAGCAGTACCGTGTAGCTCGCAATATTCTTGAAAACAACATGGATATTGCACATGCAATGGTGAAAGCTTTACTTGAGTGGGAAACGATTGATCGCGAACAAATTCGTGACATTATGGAAGGTCGTGAGCCTCAACCACCTAAAGTATATGTAGCAGAAAATCCTGTGATTGATGTTACGCCTACAGATGGTCCAGCTACGCCACCGCCGTTACCTGCAAATTAATGCATTAACTGCGTAAGTTTAAAAAAGAGTCTCAATGAGGCTCTTTTTTGTTTTTGGGTTAGCACAATTGCGCCTTCACATACACAAAATTGATAACATAGTCAGATTCATGTAGGAGATGTTGTATGCGCTTAATGCCTTTACCAAATAAAATCTTAAAGTGTGGCAAATTGACATTAGATCTGTCGACACCACATGTGATGGGGATTTTAAATGTGACACCAGATTCATTTAGTGATGGCGGGCAACACAATGGTAAAGATGAAGCGGTAGCACGTGCAAAGCAAATGATTGCCGAAGGGGCAACAGTCATTGATGTAGGGGGCGAATCAACCCGACCAGGTGCATCTGTAGTTGCTATCGAAGAAGAAATCCGACGCGTGGTACCAGTAGTAGAAGAATTAGCAAAATTAGGTGTGGTGATCTCAATTGATACCTCTTCACCAGAAGTGATATCTGCAGCTGTAAATGCTGGAGCACATATTTGGAATGATGTACGTGCCTTAACTCGTCCACAAGCATTAGAAACTGCAGCTCGCTTAGACATACCCGTGATTATTATGCACATGCGTGGTGAACCAACCACGATGAATCATTTGGATCAATATAATGATGTGACTACGGATGTCATGGCGGAAATCTTACAGCGAGTACAAGATGCTCTAGATGCAGGTGTAAAAGCTGAAAATATCATGATTGATCCAGGCTTTGGTTTTGCTAAAAATGCCCAGCAGAATTTAAAATTATTAAAAGAGTTATATCAGCTGAATGTACTGGGTTATCCAATTTTGTCAGCGTTGTCGCGTAAACGTTTTATTGGTGAAGCTGTGGGGGCTGTGGATGCAAAAGACCGTGCAGTTGGATCTGTAGCAGCACATTTGATGAGTATTCAGCAGGGTGCTTGTATGGTGCGCGCGCACGATGTAAAAGCCACTAAAGATGCAATTTTAGTGTGGAATGCTATGCGTTCGGCCGAAGACTAAACATAACATGACACAGGAGGTAAATCTTGTGGTATGAAATTTTAAGCGGTTTCATTTGGCGAAATTTAATCAATATGGTATATAAGCTCGCTTAATGTGTTTGTATTGAGAACCTGTATGTTTGCAGATCTTCTTCTCCCGATGTTTGACGATGATTATTACCCAGATATCTTGGTTGCTGAAGTTAAACAATTGATTGTCCTGTTTGCTAAAAAAGTCGCTAAAGCGAATCTTTCTGAAACTGATATTTATCAATTTGCCAATGAAACAATTTCACTGGTGAATAAGATGAAACCTCAGTTTGAAGATTTGGACTCTTCACTTGATGATACGGCTGCTGATTATATTGCTGAAGCAATGATGATGGCTGTACAAGAGGAAGGGTATATGGATATTGAAATGGAAGAGTTGGTTGCAAATAGAGAGTGGTAAGCCACTCTCTTGTTGTATCTGGCTATTGGATTTTTTAGTGATTGAGTCTTAGGAGTCGCTTAGTAAATTAATCAGTGGTTGGTTGAGGTGAGGCGTTCAGAAATCTTTCTGCAATTTTAAGTACTGATAAGTTGTAGTGATCATTTTTATTTCAGTCTATACACGTAAATCTAGCTAAAAATTTTATGTCTCAGCATGATTTTTATTAACTGTAATTTATCTGACTTAAGCTTAGAGCTGGGTGCGAATTTCGAGCTTTATTGTTTGATGGTTGTATGGTTAACGTTGAGGATGTATTTTCTCATGGTATGACGGCACATTGATCACAATAAATCTTCATATTGGGTTTTAGTTAAAAACAGAGAAATGAAGATCTAGAGGGTTGAGAAAGTTTTAATTATTTTTTG
The DNA here is from genome assembly GCF_004209135.1 of Acinetobacter sp. WCHAc060006. NCBI lineage: Bacteria > Pseudomonadati > Pseudomonadota > Gammaproteobacteria > Moraxellales > Moraxellaceae > Acinetobacter > Acinetobacter sp. WCHAc060006. The sequence continues at coordinate 206,255 of NZ_SGSS01000002.1, forward strand.
ATGAGATATTTTTATTAAATTTTAGACATAAAAAAACCAGCTTAAAGCTGGATTCTTTATTTGTACCATCGTTTCTATAGTAGAAGGATGGTGCCCGAGGCCAGACTCGAACTGGCACGACTTGAAGGTCGGGGGATTTTAAATCCCCTGTGTCTACCGATTTCACCACTCGGGCATGAGCGCAATAATAGAGGAGCAAATGTAACTTGGCAAGCATAAATAACATTAATTGCTTTATTTTCAAGCAAAACATAAGTTTATGTCTAAAAAAAAACCAAAAATAGCCATTAAGTATGAAAATTAATCAAATATTCATGTGTTTGAGATGAAATTGAAATACGGATTTCTTATTTTGCTTAAAAAAGGAAATCTTTATGAAACCAATTTTAAATCGACGTGAATTGATTCAGCGTGCATTGGCTGGAGTGAGTGCGGTGTCATTGCCTATCGGTTTAACCGCCTGTGGCAGTGATGATGCATCTGACGCATCTAATACAATTGCATTACAATTTTTGCATGGGGTTGCAAGTGGGGATCCGCTCCAAGATAGAGTCATTCTTTGGACGCGGGTAACGGTCGCTGATGTAAATTTACGTTTGGAACTAGATTGGGAAATTGCCACAGACTCCGAATTTAAAAATATACAAAATCGTGGTAAGGCCCAAACCAGCAGTGCAGATGACTTTACCGTGAAAGTAGATGCCGATAAATTAAAAGCCAATCAAAATTATTATTATCGTTTTAAATTTGGTGCTGTCATTTCAGCTGTGGGGCGTACCAAGACTTTAGCTGAGCCGTCTACAGCGCTCGAGCAAGTCCGTTTTGCTGTGTGCTCGTGCTCAAATTATCCAGCGGGTTATTTTCACGTGTATAAAGAAATGGCCACGCTTGATGTCGATGCAGTCTTACATCTAGGCGATTATATTTATGAATATGGCCAAGGTGGCTATGCGACAGAAGATGCTAAAGCATTAGGTCGTGAGTTTGCATCTGACAATAGTCAAGAAATTCTCAACCTCAATGACTACCGTAAACGCTATGCCTTGTATCGTTTAGATCCAGATTTACAAGCTTTACATCAGCGCCATCCTTTTGTTGTTATTTGGGACGATCATGAGCTAAGTAACGATACATGGTTAGATGGTGCAGAAAACCATCAAGCCAATGAAGGCAGTTTTGCCGAACGGAAAGCTGCCGCTTTGCAAGCCTATTTTGAATGGATGCCAATTCGAGCTAAAAGCGCTGAAGATCATTTACATATTTACCGTCAGTTTAATTATGGCAATTTAGTGCAACTAAATATGCTAGATACACGCATACTAGCGCGTAGCGAACAGCTTGATTATGCAAACTATATGACAGCAGTAGGTGGCTTAGAGAGTGCAAAATTTACCTCTGATTTGTATAACAGTTCTCGTACTTTAATGGGTGCTGAACAATTCGCATGGTTAAACACGTCGCTTGCTAATTCTCAAGCAAAATGGAATGTACTAGGCCAGCAGGTTTTAATGGCTAAAATGCTGATACCCGCAGAAGTATTAACTATTTTAGCAAAAGTGCAAAGTGGTGTGGCTGGTGCTACAGAGCTAGCAGCAATTAAGCAGATGATTACAGAATTATCTGCAATTAAAATCCAGTATTTAACAGATCCATCTAAATTGACAACACAGCAATTGACACGGATTCAAACGGTATTGCCTTATAATTTAGATGCTTGGGATGGCTATGCCTATGAGCGTGAAGCGTTGTATGGCATGTTACAAAAGCTGAAAAAGCAAGTGGTGGTATTGGCTGGAGATACACACAATGCTTGGTATTCGACCTTGTATGCACAAAATGGCCAGCAAGCAGGTCTAGAGTTGGCAACCAGTTCTGTGTCATCTCCAGGGATGGAAAAATATTTGCAAATTAGCCCAACAGATTTACACAGCTTTGAGCAAGCATTTGCTTTATTGATTGATGAATTGCAATATTGTAATTTGAGTCAACGTGGTTATTTACTTGTAGAGTTTAAGCAAACTGCTGTAAATGCAAATTGGGTTTTTGTTGATACGGTAAAAAATAAAAACTACCAAATAGACTCAACAACAGCGAAAGCCGTATCTTTCGACTCAAACTTCAAAACTGTTGTGACGGTTGCAAATAGTGCTTAGACAGTTGTAAAGAGCACTTAGATGTTAAAACTAAAAACTGGGCATGTTGCCCAGTTTTTTATTTGCTCATTTCTTCTAAATAAGCATCGATATCAATATGTTTAATGCTTTTACATAGTTTATGTTCAAAATGTAGGGTTTCTAAATGTAAGTCCTGCATTTGTTTTAGTTGTTGTGTAAGGGTAGTGTACTGAGCAGATTGGCTTTTGCAAAAGCGCAAACGGAGTTTGGTTTTTAATATCTGCTTATAGGTCCAATAATTGACGCGACGTATTTCTTGTAAGCAAAAATAACCAGTAGTTTCACAATCTGAACGGAATAAATTTTCTTTGTAAAATTTAACAAAGCCAAAGCTTAGCGCAAAGAAAAACAGCAAAGCTTGTAAAAAAGAACTTTCGATATAAGCAATATTGATAGCTTGTATAATAATCAGCACAGTGAGCTTAATGGGGGTATGGCGCACTTGCTTATACAATGAAATTGAGCTGTGCTTCATTTGCTTAATAATCAGTGGGCATATCAGCATAAAAAAAAGCATGATAGCAAGTACAGCAAGGCCTTCAGCGCGAAACTCACTCCAATTGGGTAATGTCTTTTGCAAAAAATCTCCGAGTACCATGCTACTCGAAACAAAAATCATAGCTGCCAATAACCATGGCAAAAGCTCTTTGATTTCATCAATTAAGCCTTTGGTTTTAATGAGGCTATAAAATAGAAAATTACGCTTAAAGGCTGCAGGATACTGTGATTTTAATTGTTCTAGATACTGTAAAGCCTGTGGAATTTTAAGCATGGAAAGAATAAACGATTTAAAGACGCTTCAATATAAAACAATTTTTACACGGATGAGCAATTTTTTATTCGCCAATTGAATTATCTAGGCTAAAAAGCAAAATGCAATGAAAGATATTTCCCTTTTTATAAGCTGAATATGAGAAAATACTGCTTTAAGAATTTTTGTAAAGGCAGTGTATGGCTGGTCAATCTCCTGAATCTTTAAGCGATATCGAAATTTTAGATATTTTAACATCGATGAAAAGTGATGTTTTAAATACTGAGGCTGCGCAAATTATCCGTAATGGGGGTAAAGCAGGCCGTCAAGAATCGCATAAGCAGGCATTGGTCGCACTCAACCAGTCTTTTGAAGATAAATTTGTTGAAGCGGTAACTTTGGCTTTAAATCTTAATGAAGCACAAAGTAAAAAAATTCGTTATAAAAAAGACCGTATCCGTATTTTAAAAGTACGTGGTATTGATTATATGGCTGTAGATGGTGCTGAAACAGCTCAGGTGTTGTCACAAGTTGCTCAAGCTATTCTGCGTGAAGACGCAACAGTAACGCATGATTTGCATAATATTTTCCCATTCTGGAAAGAAGGCTGGCCAATGGTTCAGTTTGATAATGCCTATGCTATTTTAGAAGATGATATTTCAATTCATTATCAAGCACTTTTGGATGCGTTAATCAGTAAACACTGATATGTATGTAGCCACAAAAAAAGCGCCTTTTGGCGCTTTTTTTGTGGTTATTTTTGAATAATGTACAGAATATATCGCGTTTAGCTAATGGATGAATAAAACGGGAACATGCCAAAAACTAAGCCAGATACCAGCATAACCAAACAAGTGATAATGGCCCAAAGAATCGTAAAGCGTTGATGTTGACCAAATTCAATCCCTGCTAAGCCACAGAGTAAATAAGTTGAAGGAACCAGCGGCGAAAGTAGGTGTACGGGTTGCCCGACAATGGATGCACGTGCCATTTCGACAGGTTCAATACCATAGTGCATGGCAGCATCAGATAAAATTGACAGTACCCCATAATAAAATGCATCATTCGACATAAAAAAGGTCATAGGCATACTAATGACCGCTGTAATAGGTGCTAAGTAGGGGCCCATGCTGGTTGGAATAATGGCGACCAATTCTTTAGACATTGCTTCGACCATACCTGTACCAGCCAAAATGCCAGTAAAAATGCCTGCAGCAAAAATAATCCCTACGACATTAAGCGCACTTCCTGCATGGTGTGCGACCAATTGTTTTTGCATCTCAATTTGGCGGTAATTAACTACCAGTGCAATACATAATGCCACCATAAATAAAATAGGCATAGGTAGTACATTCATGACTAAACAAACCATGAGTGCAACAGTAAGCAAGCCATTAAACCAACGTAGATGTGCACGATTTGCTTCGGGATTTGTCGAAATTTGGATATTGTCGCCATGGCTAATATCGAGTTCTATAACGCCTAAGCGTTTACGTTCCATACGGCCATACATATAACCTAAGAAATACACCCAAGCTATTGCAAACAGCATGGGTAAAACCATCGGAATGAAGACATCGCTAGGATCAACATGTAAAGCACTGGCTGCACGTGCGGTAGGACCACCCCACGGTGTTAAGTTCATAATGCCACTCGAGAGCATCATCAGGCAGGCCATAATTAGTGGGCTCATATCGAGACGACGATACAAGGGAAGCATGGCTGCCACACAAATCATATAAGTTGTTGAGCCATCACCATCTAGCGACACAATAATAGTAAGGGTAATGGTACCTAAGACAACTTTGAGCGGATCACCTTTAACCAAACGTAAAATAAACTTAACTGAGGGATCAAATAATCCTGTATCAATCATAATGGCAAAATACAGAATCGCGAATAACAGCATAATCCCCGTTGGCGCTAATTTTTTAACGCCTTCAAGCATCATTTCGCCAATTTCATGAATTTGAATATGAGCAAGGCTGTCGAAATAAAAACCCATTAACCATGCAAGAAGTGCAAACAATAGGGGAATTAGGGTGAGTGCGACGAGTGGACTCATTCGGCGAGACATAATCAAATACATAAAGCAGATGATCATGCCAAGGCCAAGTAGCGTTAACATGGTTTTTCAATCCTTTGAGTTTTTATTCATGAGGGCTTTCAAAGCGTTCATGGAGGATATAAAAAAAACAACAGGGGCAAAACTATGTAATTAAAATGTGAATTTCATCATTATTTTTTGAAAAAATAAAATTAATAAAACAAAAGCTTAGTTGATTGAAAAATCATGTGATTGAGGCTGTGGAATTTTATAATGTAAGTCATTGTAATTTAAATAAACACAACCATAAGTGCTTTGATGTAGTTTGGTAACTAAGATGGATGATGTTGTGGCTACATAAAGCATCTTAATAGCTAATCATGCAGCCAAAAACGAAAGATAAAGCGAATAGGAAACATAAACAGACGCCACCAAAAGATGAGTGGATCAAAGAGCATTGAATCCCAGCCCATTTGCATCGTTTGGTCGTAATTTCTGCGCTTTCGACTGTTATGACTTGGAACGACTAACCAAGAACAAATAAATAGGATTACCGCAAAAATTAAATATAAGGGTTGGGGCTGAACCGCAAAAAAGCGGTAAATTAAATACACTGCAGAATAAAAACTAAAGCAGGCGATTAAAGCATGTATCGACATGAGGTAAATCCGTTATTTTTTATTGTTTTGTCTTTTATGGTTGAAGTTGTAGGGCACGCTTGTGCCCTACATTCAATCGTTTATTTAACTTGTTGCTTCTTCAGGTGGTACTTCAGATTGCTCTAATAAGCGCGTTACCAGTAATTGGTCAATTTTAAAATGATCGACATCGACCACTTCGAATTTATAACCACCATAAATGACTGCATCAGCAGGGCGTGGAATTTTGCGAAGCTTATACATCATAAAGCCCGCTAAGGTTTCATAATTGTCTGTATCTGGCATTTCATCAATCGCTAGCGCATGCATCATGTCTTCAATTGGTGTACTACCTTCAATCAGCCATGAATTATTATCACGTTTAATAATTTGCTGATCTTCCTCAATCGGCGTAACCCAATCACCCATTACAGTAATCATGATATCTGACAAGGTAATCACACCAACAACCAGTGCATATTCATTAATAACGACGGCAAATTTCTCTTTGGTCGAGCGGAAACGGTCGAGTAATTCAGACAGTGTGAGCGTGTCTGGAATGGTGAGTACATTACGAATCGTATTTTCGTTTAATTGTAAAAGTGATTGATTGTTGAGGATACGGACCAAAATATCTTTGGCATCCACATAACCAATTACGTCATCAATATTTTCGCTGCAGACTAAAAATTTAGAATAGGGATATTCCGCCAGCTTTTGACGAATACTGGCTTCAGATTCTTTTAGGGTGAAATACACCACGTTTTCACGTGTGGTCATACTTGAAGGGACATTACGTTCTTCAAGTTCAAATACATTTTCAATGAAATGATGTTCTTGTTTTTGCAGTACGCCTGCTTGTGCACCAGCATCCATCACCGCTGAAATATCGTCAAAGGTAATATTATCGTCGCGGGTGGTGTTCACTTTAAATAAGCGGAACAGCATATTGGCTATGGCATTGATAAACCATGCCAATGGTTTGCAGACCACAATAAACACTTGAATGGGATTAATGACCGACACCGCAATTTTTTCAGGTGCAATCATTGCCAAACGTTTTGGCATGAGGTCTGCAAATAAAATAAATAAAGAAGTAACTAATGTGAAAGACAAGGCAAAGCTAATACTTTCCGTCCACGGGCCATGATAAAAGCGTGCAACCATGTCATAGAAATAAGGGCGAAATGCACCTTCACCCAAAATACCGCCGAGAATTGCGACTGCATTTAGGCCAATTTGCGAGGCAGCAAAGAAATCTGCTGAATTTTCTTGTAAATCGAGCACTTTCTGAGCACGCTCATCGCCCGACTCTGCCAAGATTTTTAATTTAACTTTACGTGCACCGGCAAGGGCGATTTCAGTTAAAGATAAAAAACCAGCTCCCGCAATAAGGATGACGATGATTAGGATGTTTTGGAAGAGGCTCACTGAGGCACCTGTGGATCATCATTATTTTGAATATTTTTAACATAAAAAAACTCAAGGAGATCAGTTTAATGATTTCCTCGAGTTCTAGTATAAGCTTAAAAAAGAAGAATTTAAGAAAATTTATGTTTAATAATGAGAAAATTGAGAGTTATTCATTAAAAATTCACGGTTTTCTTCTTCAATCATTTGGCGTGCAACATACAAAATAAGCTGACGTAACCAACGATGTGCAGGGTGATGATGTAATAAAGGACACCAAGCCATTTTTAATTCAAATTCTGGAATATAAAATGGTGGGTCTTTAATCAGTAAGTTTTGGCTTTTTGCTTGAAGGCGCGCAATACGTGTCGGTAGGGTCGCAACTAAATCAACATTGGAAGCCAATAGCCCAGGCATTTGATAATGACGTGTAAATACAGAAATTTTACGCTTTTGGCCAATACGTTCTAAGGCTTGGTCAATCCAACCTAAGCCTGCTTGCTTTTCTGGATTGACACCAAAGCCAACGCCCATACCTGTTTTAGATACCCAGATATGTTGAGCATCTAAATAGCTTTTTAAATTGAGGTTATTGGCTGCGGGGTGTTTACCATTGAGTAGGCAAGAAAAACTGTCACGCCAAACCAGAACTTGGTGGAAACTTTGCGGTATTTCATTAAAACGGTTAATTGCAAGATCGACCTTACCTTGTTCCATATCACGATAAGACACATCACTTGGCGTTAAAAAGTCGAGTACGACATTTGGTGCTTCTGAGCGGAGTGCTTTGACTAAGCGAGGTACTAAAGTCGCTTCGGCATAGTCAGAGGTCATAATGCGAAAAACGCGATTAGAGGTATAAGGTCGGAATTCGGTACGCGGTTCCAAAATCATTGAGAGATCAGAAAGTGCATCGCGAATACGCGGTTGTAATTCTAAGGCACGTTCTGTCGGTGTCATACCTTCAGAAGAACGAATCAAAAGCGGATCATTAAATAAATTACGTAGACGACGTAAAATATTACTCATTGCAGGTTGGGTTACGCCTAATTGTTCTGCAGCACGCGTTACATTTTTTTCACGAAGTAGCACGTCAAGGTAAATGAGTAGATTAAGATCGACACGCTCCAGATTCATAAAATAAATACCGAAAATAAAATCATGAAATTATTTTGATTATGCCATAAGCCATCCGCCTTGTGTAATAAACTGATGAAAAAAAAGACGTCCAATTGCAGGCTAAAAAATACAGTTAGCCTAATAAATTCAACTGTTCCGCGAGGGCATGAGCGCTACATAGCGTCTTAAAGAAGATAAAAATTCGCATTCACATGTGAATATGAACAGGAATATTTAATACTTATTTTTACTGATGAAATTAGCATTTAAAAGCTAAAAACAAACCGCTCAGTTAAGTTAAAAAGTGTTGTGATATTGATCAGTTTTGCCAATTTTTAGTAAAAATTCACATTTTTAAAGTCTTTCAAGACTTAAGTCTAATGAATAAAAAGAAAACAACTTGGGTGAAAAGTAAACTAAAAATAAATAACATAAATTATTTAAAAACAACAACTTATATAATTTTGGTTAAAATATATTTAGACTTTGATCTACCCATTTTTTAAATAAATATCGAAAATTAATACAGAATATTGGATTAATTTTATTGGCCAATCTAATCTAAGTTCATCGAAACGAAGCGCTCTAAATCTGAACAATAAATTGAGGGTATGATTTTAGCCATTCGTTTGGGAAATCCTAATATTATTACAGGAAAATATCATGACTACATATTTATCAGCGATTGATGCAATCCGCGAATTAAAAGCAAAATTCGGTGCAACATGGCGCGACATCAGCCCAGAAGATGCTGCACGCATGCAACTGCAAAACCGTTTCAAAACTGGTTTAGACATCGCGAAATACACAGCTGCAATTATGCGTCGTGATATGGCTGCATACGATGCAGACTCTAGCAAATACACTCAATCACTAGGTTGCTGGCACGGTTTCATCGCACAGCAAAAAATGATTGCGAACAAAAAATACTTCGGTACTACAGAACGTCGCTACATCTACCTTTCTGGTTGGATGGTTGCTGCGCTTCGTTCAGAATTTGGTCCACTTCCTGACCAATCTATGCACGAAAAAACTTCAGTACCTGCATTGATCGAAGAAATCTACACTTTCCTTCGTCAAGCTGACGCTAAAGAATTAAACGACTTGTTCCGTGCGCTTAAAAAAGCAAACGAAGCTGGTGATACTGCTAAAGCTGCTGAAATCACTGCTCAAATCGACGGTTTCCAAACTCACGTTGTGCCAATTATTGCGGACATCGACGCTGGTTTCGGTAACGAAGAAGCAACTTACTTACTAGCTAAGAAAATGATCGAAGCGGGTGCTTGTGCACTTCAAATCGAAAACCAAGTATCTGATGCTAAACAATGTGGTCACCAAGCTGGTAAAGTAACAGTTCCACACGAAGACTTCATCGCGAAAATCCACGCTCTTCGCTATGCATTCTTAGAAATGGGTCTTGACGACGGTATCATCGTTGCACGTACTGACTCTGAAGGCGCTGACTTGACTCAAAAAATCCCAGTGGTTAAAGAGCCAGGCGACATCGCTTCTCAATACATCAGCTACTTAGATACTACTGAAATCGACATTTCAGAAGCTCAAGAAGACGAAATCCTAATCAAGCGTAACGGTAAACTTCACCGTCCAAAACGTCTTGCTTCTGGCTTGTACCAATTCCGTCCAGACACGCAAATCGACCGCGTTGTACTTGACTGTGTATCTAGCCTTCAAAACGGTGCTGACCTTCTTTGGATCGAAACTGCAACGCCAAACGTTGAAGAAATCGCTCACATGGTTAACCGTGTTAAAGAAACAGTTCCAAATGCTAAGCTTGTTTACAACAACTCGCCTTCATTCAACTGGACTTTAAACTTCCGTCAACAAGCTTACGACCGTTGGGTTGCTGAAGGTAAAGACGTTTCTGCTTACGACCGCGCTAAACTAATGAGCGCTGAGTACGATGCTACTGAATTAGCTGCTGATGCTGACGAAAAAGTACGTACATTCCAAGCAGATGCTTCTCGTGAAGCTGGTGTGTTCCATCACTTGATCACACTTCCGACTTACCACACAGCTGCTCTTTCTACTCACGAGCTTGCTCAAGGTTACTTCGGTTCTGAAGGTATGTTGGCTTATGTTGCTGGCGTACAGCGTAAAGAAATCCGTGGCGGTATCGCTTGTGTTAAACACCAAGCAATGGCTGGTTCGGACATCGGTGATGACCACAAAGAGATCTTCTCTGGTGACAACGCTCTTAAAGCGCACGATGATGCTAAAAACACAATGAACCAATTCGCTGCTCACTAAGCACTGAACTGATTCGAAAAAACCCAGCATAAGCTGGGTTTTTTTATTCCTATTACTTAGTTATTTAAGTCAAAAATATATACATAAAAAAAGCAGGCTTTGGCCCGCTTTTTATTGATTATTCGCATTAGTCTTGCACTATATTTATAGAGTATTTAGCTTTGATTTGGCCAAAGAATAATGAGCCAAGTAAAGAAAATAATGGCTAATGCGACAAATTGTGCAGCACTGCCCATATCTTTGGCATTTTTAGAAAGGGGGTGTTTATCTAAAGAAACCCGATCTACAACAGCTTCAATTGCAGAGTTAAATAACTCAACAATAAGTGCAAACAAGCAGACCGCAATCATCAGGGCATGTTCTATGCGACTCACCTGAAGAAAACAGCTGATTGGAATAAGGATCGCATTTATCAACACGATTTGTCGAAATGCGGCTTCATTTTGAAATGCGGCTTTAAAACCAGCGATAGAATATTGAGTTGCGTTTAAAATACGCTTAACGCCAGTTTTGCCTTTGTATGGGGAATAGCTACTCATGTGTCATGGTGAAAGTTTTATATTTCATTCATTTTATGAGGCATAACTTAAATGTGACTGAAAATTGAGTAAGACAATTACACTAAAACACATGCTTTTAGCAGTAAATTTAAAATTTAATGTGATTAAAGTCAGTTTAAGACTTAAAAAATGCATAAAAATCAGGCAAAATTGCCGCACAAAATTCCTATAACGACATTGAATAATAAGATTACTACTTCAGTTTAGATTGAGGTAGCGTTTTGATAAGGCAGTACCATGAAAAATAATATATTCCTCATCCTATTGGCTTGTTTGACTTTTCAGGCCAATGCCACCGAAGTGCAACCTACAACAGCGACAGTCGTCAATGAAGCACTGACTGAGCAAGGTTATTTTGCATTTAACTTTGGTGAATATAAAGTGATTGCGCTACGTGATGGCTCGATTGATCTAAAAGGAAGTTTGTTTAATAAAAATCTGAGCCCAGAAGAGGTACAACAAGTTTTTGCAAAAGCCAACTTGTCTCAATCCCAGTATTTGCCTACCAGTGTCAATGCGTTTTTAATTGATGATCGTCACGGTAATTTAACCCTTGTAGATAATGGTGCAGGGAGTTGTATGGGCGATAAACTCGGTGCGATGGCCACGAATATTCAGGCAGCAGGTTATAAACTATCGCATATTAATAGCATAATGCTGACGCATTTACATTTAGATCATGTATGTGGTTTGACGCAAAATAATGTCGCTGTTTTTCCACTCGCGACGGTATATGTGAGTGAGCCCGAGCTTGCTTTTTGGTCGGCAGAGCAAGTTCCGCAAAGTGTTGCAGAAGACAAGCGAGCAAATTATCAAGCTACAGCAGCGCAAATTAAGGCGGTATTGGCACCTTATCAGTTGTCTAAAAGTTTAAGGACATTTAAAGCAGGTTCAGATATTAATGGCATAGAGGTTATACAAAGCGCTGGACATACACCTGGGCATTATTCTTATTTGTTAAAGAGCCAAAATAAGGCATTGGTCTTTGTTGGTGATATTGTCCATTCGCATACTTTACAGTTTATTGAACCTAAACTTTCGGTTGATTTTGATACTGATCCTGTACAGGCCAGTCACACACGTGAATCATTATTTGCACAGTATGCACAGGCTCATACTTGGATTGCTGCACCGCATTTGCCTTTTCCTGGGGTGGGTCAAATTGTAGAACTTAGTACTGGTCATTATGAGTGGAAGCCTTTAGGCTCACCTGCAACACCTGCAACACCTGCAACACCTGCAACACCTGCAACACCTGCAACACCTGC